>JAEWFB010000196.1 GCA_023389095.1 Actinomycetes bacterium | reverse complement strand
CGCCCGAGCCAGGGCGGGGGCGCCTCCTCATCGCCTGGGCCGCCGACCCGGACGGCCACCTGGCCCGGGTGGTCCAGGCGATCGCCGAGGACTAGGTCCCCGACACGTCGCCGCGGCGTCCGTGCCGGTACCAGTCGCGCCAGATGACCCGGTGCAGCGGCACGAGCCGTGGGATGTCGCGCAGCCCGGGGATGAACGGCACGAGCACGAGCAGGAGCGAGAGCACCATCATCAGGCCCCACACGAGGGCGTCGGCGTTGTCGGACGTGTTGAACGGCGGCACCTGGTACCAGAAGGTGTAGAGCCACAGCCACGGCTGGCCGGGGTAGTTGCCGGTCTCGTTCATCATCCCCCACTGGTCGCCGCCGAGGCTGCGCGCCCGGGCCTGGTCCTCGAGGTAGGAGCCGTCGGCGAGCAGCAGGAGCCTGCGCGTCGGGTCGTTGCCGTAGAACGAGCCGTTGCTCACCATCTGCTCGAGGCCGCCGGCGGCGGCCAGCCGGGCGTAGCCGGTCGCGAGGGCGGGTACCGGGCCGTAGTTGCCGGCGGCGACGTTGGCCGGGTTGCCGTCCGGAGCGGCGCCGAGCGCAGTGCTGTACGCGGTCGCCCAGGCGGTGCGCTGGGCATCGGTGGCGGAGCCCCACCGGCGCAGGGCCAGGGCCAGCGCCGGGTCGCCCGCCACCGACTGCAGCGGGGTGATGACGAAGTCCTGCGCCGCGTCGATCGGGTAGGTGACGCCCGCGGCCTTCTGCAGCGGCACCCCGAGCAGCGTCTGACCGTCGGACGCCGTGTTGTACGGCGGTCCGTAGCCCGCGGTGGTGCTGGTGCCGGACAGCTCGGCCGCAGCGGTGGCGACGACGTCGTTCGGGGCGTTCCTGGCCCAGTCCTGCAGGCTGATCGCTCGCTCGTCGGGTGAGCCGAAGGCGACCGCGAGCGCGATCGTCAGGACGATGACGCCCACCAGGGCGATGACGAACTCCTTGACGAGGTCGTAGGGCCGGGTGGGGAAGGAGTGTGCGTCGGGCGTCCGGCGGCGCCCCTTGCGCGTGGCTTCGCTCGGCGGACGGGTCCGGGTCGTGGTCATGGTGCCGACACCTCCTCCGGCGCGGAGCTCGACGGCCCGTCCGAGGGCCTCTCGCCTCGCTCCGCGGCCAGCTCCTCACCGAGCGGGGGCACGACACCGTGGCGCCGCACGAGGATGACGTGCAGGACGGCGATGAGGCCGACCGCGAGCGGCAGCAGGGTCACGTGGAACAGCAGCATCTGCCCGGTGTCGAGGACGTTGAAGAACGCCCCGACGCCGACCGAGTTGAGCCCGTCCTTGGCCTGGGTGCTGATCCACTGGCTGTCGAAGTTGCCCTGTACGAGGTAGCCGGTGAACGCCGTCCCGATCGAGACGAGGAAGGCGACGACGCCGGTGACCCACGTCAGCCCCCGACCGCCGCGCCAGGCGGCCATCCAGAACTTGCCCCACAGGTGGATGACCATGAAGAAGAAGAACAGCTCGACCGACCACAGGTGCAGGCTGTTGACGAGGTGGCCCGTGGACGAGGTGTGCCACCAGTCGACGCCGCCGAGGGCGAGGATGCAGCCGGTGAGCACGACGACGACCAGCGAGGCCAGGGTCAGCACCCCGAACACGTAGATCCACGACGAGACGTAGGCCGGCTGGCGGTCGGGCAACGCCTGCCCGGGTGGGACGGTGTGCTCGATCCGCGTGCGCAGCCGCGCGGTCCAGGCGTCGCTCATGGCCTGACCTCCGTCCGGCCCTGCGGCTCGGTGCCCTGGCCCGCCTCGGGCGCCCTGTCGGGCTCGGGTGGTGGCTTGGGGAAGGGAACGACGATGGCCGCCACGAAGACGACGATCATCAGTCCGATGATGGCGGCGTTGGTCAGCGAGACGTGGACGACGCCCCAGTCGAGGTAGGTCCCGGCCCCGCCGTCCGATGCGAGCACGAGCATGACGCGCCTCCTTGGTAGAGGAGCAGTGGAGGTGTCCTCCCCGGCACGCGCTGCGTCGTTCTGACCTCTCGATCATCCACTACTACGCCATGTAGCAGTGGCGGATCGGAGAAATGTCACAGGCCCCCTGTCGCCGGGGCGGTCAGGGGGCCTGGGTGCTGAGCGAGCGACGGGAATCGAACCCGCGTATCCAGCTTGGGAAGCTGGCGCTCTACCATTGAGCTACGCTCGCACGGCCGCCGGCGGGTGCCCCGCGGAGGGGCGTGAGGCGGCACGCGGCGTCAGTGTAGCCGACGCTCGACCACCTCCACGCACCGTCTCCCCAAGGCCTCGACACCACCATGGACCTCGCCAAGCAGACCGCCCTCGTCGAGCACGCCCGGGCCCGCGGCGGCGACTCGACGCAGGTCGCCGTGACCCTCGAGCAGTTCTTCGACGGCAACGACTGCGAGTGGTGCATCGCACCGAACCGCGACGAGGCCATGCCCCTCGAGGCCGTCCGACGCGTCCTGTTCGACCTGCGTGAACGTGCGGAGGTGCACGACGTCCGCATCGAGCTCGACGCCCTCGAGTTCCAGAGCTACCCCGACGACGAATGGCCTTACGCCAGTGGGGTCGCCGTCATCACCACCCTGATGCCCGAGGAGGTCGACGCCATGACCGCCGATGTCGAGACCAGCCCGAGCGGCGGCCCGGCCACGCAGCTCGACTGGCTCGTGGACGCGCCCGCGGTGCCCGACGGCCACCACTACGTCGGGGTGTGGTGGGAGTGACGGGCGCTCTCGTCGAGTCGCGGCCCGAACAGGTCACGGCGCCCCTCTGCTACCACGCCGAAGGTCCGGTCTGGTCGCCGTCCTGGGGCGGTCTGCGCTGGGTCGACATGTTCGCCGGCGACCTCCTGACTCTCCACGCCGACGGCTCGGTGGCCTCGCTGCACGTCGGTGACGTCGCGGCCTTCGTCCGCCCGCGCACCCGCGGCGGCTACGTCGTCGGAACCGAGCGCGGGCTCGCCCTCGCCGACGACCCCCACGCCGAGCCGGCGCCGTGGCTGACCCTCTGGGACGACCCGGCGGTGCGGATGAACGAGGGTGGCTGCGACCCGCAGGGGCGCCTCCTGGCCGGCTCGATGCGCTACGACCGCGCCACCGGCGGCGCCTGCCTCTACCGCGTCGACCCCGACGGACGCGTCACCACCCTGCTCCCCGACGTCACCATCTCCAACGGCATCGACTTCACGCCCGACGGCACGCGCGCCTACTACGACGACACCCCGACCGGGCGCACCGACGTCTTCGACGTCGTCGAGGGAGACCTCGCGGGCCGCCGGGCCTTCCACACCCCGGGCCTCGGCCACCCGGACGGCCTCACCGTCGACGCCGCCGGCAACGTCTGGGTCGCCCTCAACGGGGCCGGACGCGTCCGCTGCGTGTCGCCGCAGGGCGAGGTGCTCGACGAGGTCGAGCTGCCGGCGCGCCTCATCACGGCCTGCGCCTTCGGCGGGGAGGACCTGCGCGACCTCTACGTCACGACGTCACGGGAGAACCTCAGCGACCCCGAGCCCGAGGCCGGCTCGGTGTTCCGGGTCCGCGTCGCGGTGCCCGGTCGGCCGGTGCTGCCGTTCGCCGGCTGAGGCCAGCCACCCACCGTCGACGCGTTGCGTGGCGCGTTCCCGTGGCGCGTCACCCCGGGGGCGCTGTGCCACGTCCGGGCGGGACAGGACGGAAGCCGCCGCGACGCGACGGCCCCGTCGGGAACGCCCCCGGGAACGGTGCGGGAACCGGGCCCGCGTCGTCCCCGGTGCCCGCGTCGACGCCGAGCAGGCTGCGCGTCAGCCGCTCGCCGTCGGCCAGCAGCTCGTCGAGGGCGATCCCGAGGTGGTCGTCGGCCGGCGGCTCGTCGGCGATGGCTGCGGCCAGCACGGCCCGGCGCACCAGCTCCTTGGTGAACGAGGCCGTCGTGCCCTCCGAGCGCGCGGCCGCCGCCGACATCGCCTCGGCGCTGAAGAGGTGACCGCCGTAGAGGCGCAGCAGCTCGAGCCGGCCGTCGCCGTCGGGCAGCGGGATCTCGGCCGCCAGGTCGACCCGACCCGGTCGCTGCGCCAGGGCGACCTCGAGGTCCTCGACCCGGTTCGTCGTCAGGACGAAGGCGACGTCGGCATCCGCGTCGAGGCCGTCGAGCGCGTCGAGCACCTCGAAGAGCAGGGGCGAGGCCCCCATCGGGGCGAACGAGCGGTCCTCGGCCACGAGGTCGCAGTCCTCGAGCACGACGATCGCGGGCTGGTGGGCGCGGGCCACCTTCGCGGCGTCGTGGATGAAGCGCAGCGAGCCCCCGCTGAGCAGGACGGCGGTGGTGCCCGGGGTGGCGGACAGCAGGTAGCGCACCGTGTGCGTCTTGCCGGTCCCGGGCGGCCCGTAGAGCAGGACGCCCCGCTTGAGGTGCTGGCCGTGGGCGCGCAGCCGCTCGCGCTGCTCGCCCATGCCGATGACGTGGTGCCCGACGCGGTCGAGCAGCCCGCCGGGCAGGACGACCGCCCCGGCGTCGATGCGGGGACGCTCGACGAACGTGACGCCGGCCAGGCCGGGCCCGTACGGGTCGCCCCCGAAGGTCAGGACCTGCCCGCGGAGGATGCTGCGCGCGTCCATGAGCTCCTGGACCCGTGCCATGAGGGCGTCGGAGGTGTCGCGGTCGCGGGAGATGACCTCGATGGAGCCGGCCTCGCGGCCGAACTGCCGGTTCATGCCCTGCTGCCGCACGGCCACCGGCTCACCCTCGAACCGGAACAGCCGGATGCCCGACGTGACGACCTGGCGGTAGTCCTCCTTACCGGGGCCGGTGGGCATCCGGTCGTAGTCGACCTGCCCGACCGGCATGCCCGTGCCGTGGATGCTCTGCACGAGGTCGCCGAGGGACATGTGGTGCCGGGCGTCGCCGGCGATGCCCACGACGCTGCGCTCCGCGTCGGCCTCCGAGACCTCGGACAGGGCGATGTCGGCGTCGACGAGACGGTGCGGCAGCACCGGCTCCGACACGACGGCCAGGCCCTGCGGCGACACCCCGAGATGCTCGCGGAGCACGTCGACGAGCCGTGGCTCACCGTCGTCATCGGGCAGCTGCTCGAGCATGCGGCGCACGAGGCGCTGGAACTGGACCGTGAGCTCGCGCGTCCCGTCGTCCGCGCCCCCTGACTGCTCCGTCATGACCCAACGGTAGGTGGTCGCGCCACCGCGTGGGGGCGAGCGGGGCGAGCAGGGGCGGGTGTGACCGGGCGGCGCCCGGAAGGGACGGCGCCCGCACGGTAGCCTCGACCCGTGCTGCTCTCCGACAAGGACATCCGTGGCGAGGTCGACGCCGGTCGCGTCGTCCTCGACCCGTGGGACGAGAACATGGTCCAGCCGTCGAGCGTCGACGTCCGGCTCGACAAGTTCTTCCGGCTCTTCGACAACCACAAGTACCCCTACATCGACCCGGCGGCCGAGCAGCCCGAGCTGACGCGCCTCGTCGAGGTCGGCTCGGGGGAGGACGGCTTCGTGCTGCACCCGGGCGAGTTCGTGCTCGGCTCGACGCTCGAGACCGTCACCCTGCCCGACGACCTCGCCGCGCGCGTCGAGGGCAAGAGCTCGCTCGGGCGCCTCGGCCTGCTGACCCACGCCACGGCCGGGTTCGTCGACCCCGGGTTCTCCGGTCACGTCACGCTCGAGCTGTCGAACGTCGCGACGCTGCCGATCATGCTCTACCCGGGCATGAAGATCGGCCAGCTGTGCTTCTTCCGGCTCAGCAGCCCGAGCGAGAACCCTTACGGCTCAGGCAAGTACGGCTCGCACTACCAAGGCCAGCGCGGCCCCACCGCGAGCCGTTCGTTCCAGAACTTCCACCGGACGCAGGTGTGAGCTCGGCGCTCGACGGGCCGGCCCGCGTCGATGCCCCACCCACCGACGACGGGCTCCCGCTCGCGACGCTCGTGTGGCACGCGCGTCCGGCGGACGCCCGGGTCATCGTGCTCGTGCTGCACGGCGGCGCGATCGACGGGTTCGAGCCGAACCGGCCGTGGTCGCACAACGTGGCTCGTCTCGTGCCGTTCGCCCGGGCGCTGGCCCATCGCGTCCCGGGGCCGGTCGCCGTGGCGCGGCTGCGGTTCCGCGTGCGCGGCTGGAACGGTGCCGACGCGATGCCGGTGCTCGACACCGAGTGGGCGCTCCGTCAGCTGCGCGAGGCCTACCCGGGCGCGCCGATCGCGCTCGTCGGGCACTCGATGGGCGGGCGCACCGCCCTGCACGTCGGCAGCGAACCCGACGTGCGCCTCGTCATCGGCCTCGCGCCCTGGATCGAGCCGGGTGACCCGAGGCCGGGGGACGGGCAGCGCACCGTCATCATCCACGGCGACCGCGACATCATCTGCGGCCTGAGCCGGTCGCGCTCCCTCGTCGAGCGGATGCAGGCCGACGGCCTCGACGCCTCGCTCGTCCGCGTCGAGCGCGGCGACCATGCGATGCTCGTGCGCTGGCCGCTCTGGACCCGTCTTGTCACGGGCGTCGTCACGGCCACCTTCGCCGCCGAGCTGGGGCACGCCGAGGAGCCGCCGACCGGCCCCGAGGGGGCCGTCGTGGCGCAGGTGGTCCACTCGGGCGGCGTCGTCCTCGACATCTGAGCCGGCCCGGGTCGGCGGCGGGACGTGCGCCGTGGCGCAGTTGGCGCGGCGTTCGGGCCGTGGTGTGGGCGTCGGGCCGGCGGGCCTCAGGGGGAGGGCACGGGGGTCGCGGCGACCCAGTGGTCGATGACGTCGACGGCGACCGCCACGCTCGGGGCGAGGTCGTGGTCGTCCACCTCGGCGGCGAGGCGCGAGCACCGGGCCATCAGCTCGGCCAGCTCGCCGGACACGGGTCGCGCGCTCATGCCGATCGCCCGGACCGCGGTGACGAGCTCGAGCGCGATGAGCTGACGGTAGGCGTCGGCGGCCTCGGCCAGGCGGGCCGTCGACATGGAGGCGTGGCTCGCGCCGTCCTCGACGCCGGCCGAGACCGAGACCCACTGGATCGAGCGCGCCGCGGAGGCGGCCTCGCGGATGAGGGCCATCGCCGACGCCGCGCCGTACTCGAGGATGAGCAGGCCGGAGGATCCCGCCTGCGGCCCGGCGAGGAACCGAGGCAGGCCCGTCGCGGCGTCGGTGAGCAGGTGGGAGATGCGGGACGCGATCGTGTGGGCCGAGCCCACGAGGGCGAGCAGCGACGCGTCGACCGCGAGCGCGAGGTAGGCCTGGTGGAAGCCGCCGTGGTGCGCGAGGGTGGGTGGGTCGGTCTGCAGGACGGCGGGATTCTCACCGCCGGTGTTGACGAGTGCCTCGACGACGTGGCGCAGGTCGTCCAGCTGGTCGAGCAGCGGGCGGTGCACCTGCGGGAAGGTGCGCAGGCCGAAGAAGTCCTGGATCTGGGCCGGGTCGGTCAGATCGGCGGCGACCAGCCTTGAGACCGTGGCCGCCGCGGTGACGGCTCCCGGGAACGGGGTGACCGTCGCGACGGCCGGGCCGAAGGCCTCGGGGTTGCCGCGCAGCGCCACGAACGACAGGGCGCAGACGGTCATCGCGACCTCGGCCAGCCGGGCGAGGTCGGCGCAGCCGAGGGCCGCCTCGGCCAGGGTGAAGGCGCTGCTCGACATCAGGGGGAGTGCGTCGGCGTCCTCGAGAGGTGCCGGCGCGCCGAGCGTCCCGTCACTGCGCGGGCGCTCGCCGAGGAGCGTCAGGCCGACCTCCGCCAGCGCCGTGAGGTCGCCGGTGCCGATCGCGCCGCGCCGGTGCACCACCGGAAGCCGGCCGTCACCGCCCCGGGCCGCGTCGACGAGCGCGTCGAGCAGGGCGCTGCTCGCGCCGGACGCCCCGTTGAGGAGCTGGTTGACGCGGATCGCCAGGGCGCTGCGCACGGTCGGGCCGGGGAACGGCTCGCCCCACCCGGCGCTGTGGCTGCGCAGCAGGGCGTGACCGGGCCTCGGCGAGGCGTTGACGCGGTCGCGGTTGGCGCCGACGCCGGACGTCCTGCCGTACACCGGCCGCACCGTGGCCACCGCCTGGGCGGCGCCGGCGGCCCGGTCGACGCCCGACGCGGCGCCGGCGTCGACCGTGAAGTCCGCGCGTCGGCTCAGGGCCTCGATCGACGCGACCGTCAGCTGCTGCCCCGTCAAGGTGATGGCCATGTGCCGTCCTCGGGTCCTCAGGTCCTCGGGTTTCACGCCGAGGGACGTGCCGTGGGATGCGTGGTGGAGATTCGCCGTGGGATCCGCGCCGGGATCCGCGATGGGATAGGCGATGGGATTCGTCGTGCGAAGGGGGTGTCGCTCTGACTCGGCAGTGTGCCAGACTGCCACTGCGTAGCAAAGGCCTGCCACCCAATGAAATCGTGAGCTCCACTCGATCGCCCCACGAGGTGTCACGCATGACACGACCCGCTCGCCCCACCGCCGTCCGGACCGCCGGCCACGCCTCGCCCGGCGTCGACCGACGGTCGTCGGTGTCCGCCGTACCCGCTGCGACCGGTCCCGCTGCGACCCGGTCCGTCGAACGTGCCCTCGGCCTGCTGGCGCACGTCTGCGAGTCCGCACCCACCAGCCTCTCGGAGTGCGCGAAGGCCGTCGGGTTGTCCCCGACGACGGCGCTGCGACTCCTGCGTACGCTCGAGGGTCTCGACTTCGTCAGCCGCGACGAGGGCGGCGACTTCCATCCGGGGTCGCTCGCCTTCCGGTTCGGGGCGGTCGCGCTCGGGCGCAACCAGATGGTCAAGGTGGCCGGGCCGGCCCTGCAGCGGCTCAGCATCGAGTGCGGGGAGTCGGCCTACCTCGGCATCGCGGGGCGGCCCGACGAGGCCGTCTACATCGCGATGGCCGAGGGGACGTTCTCGATCCGGCACGCCGGCTGGGTCGGGCGCACCGTCCCGGTCGACCGCACCGCCATCGGGGCGGCCCTGCAGGGGCGAACCCCCGAATGTGGGTATGTCGTGGTCCGCTCGAAGGTCGAGGAGGACGTCACGGCGATCGCCGCCCCCATCGCCTGGATGGGTGGCATCGCCGGCGCTCTCAACGTCGTCGGGCCCTCGTACCGTCTCGACCCGCACCGCAGCCGGGACGTCGGGCAAGCCGTCGCCGCGGAGGCTCGAACGATCGCGCGAACCCTGTTCCCGACCCATCACACGAATGAGGTGACGAGCCGATGATCCGGTTCGAGTCCGTGACCAAGGAGTACCCGGACGGCACCGTCGCCGTCGACGCGCTCAGCCTGAGCGCCCCCACCGGCAAGATCACGGTGCTCGTCGGCCCCTCGGGCTGCGGCAAGACCACGTCGTTGCGCATGATCAACCGGATGATCGAGCCGACGGGGGGCCGCATCCTCATCGACGACCGGGACACCTCCACCATCGACGCCGCCGAGCTGCGTCGGGGGATCGGCTACGTCATCCAGCACGCGGGGCTCTTCCCGCACCGCACCATCCTGGCCAACATCGCGACCGTCCCCCTCCTGCTCGGCTGGGACCGCGCCAAGGCGAAGAGCCGCGCGCTCGAGCTGATGGACCGCGTCGGGCTGCCCGAGTCGTTCGCCAAGCGCTACCCCTCGCAGCTCTCGGGCGGCCAGCAGCAGCGCGTCGGCGTCGCCCGCGCCCTCGCCGCCGATCCGCCCGTGATGCTCATGGACGAGCCGTTCAGCGCGGTCGACCCCATCGTCAGGGAGCAGCTGCAGGACGAGTTCCTCCGACTGCAGGGCGAGCTCGGCAAGACGATCGTCTTCGTCACCCACGACATCGACGAGGCGATCAAGCTCGGCGACCAGGTCGCCGTGCTCCGGGTCGGTGGCCATCTCGCCCAGCTCGCCGCCCCCGAGGAGCTGCTGTCCCAGCCGGTCGACGACTTCGTCGCCGACTTCGTCGGACGCGACCGCGGCTACCGCACGCTCGGCTTCCGCACCGCGTCCTTCCCGACGACCGCCGAGCCGACCGTGCGCCTCGGCGCGACCGTGGCGGACATCCGGGCGGCCACCGACGATCCGTGGGTCCTCGTGCTCGACGACCAGGACCACCCGCTCGGGTGGGTCGAGCGGGACAAGGTCGACGGGGCGGTGAGACGCGAGTCCCTGCACCGCGGCGGCACCGTGGCCTCCACCGACGGGCCCCTGCGCCAGGCCCTCGACGCCGCGCTGTCGGCCCCGTCCGGTCGCGGCGTCATCGTCGGTCCCGACGGCGCCTTCGTCGGCACGGTCCGGGCCCGGGAGCTCATCGAGCCCATCGAGGCGAGCTCGGCCCGCGAACGCGCCGCCGGCCACGAGCCTGCCGCCACGGAGCCGAAGGCCCGCTGATGGACTGGTTCACCTCCCACGTCCCCGACGTCTGGCGGCTCTTCGTCATCCACGCCTACCTCGCCGGCATCCCGCTCCTGCTCGGCCTGCTCATCGCCCTTCCCCTCGGGTGGCTGGCCCGTCGCTTCTCGTGGGCCTACCCGCCGCTCATCATCGGCACCGGGCTGCTCTACACGCTGCCCTCCCTGGCCGTCTTCATCCTGCTCCCCGGCATCCTGCACACCAAGATCCTCGACCCGGTCAACGTGCTCGTGGCCATGACGGTCTACACGGTGGCGCTGCTGGTCCGCACGGTCGCCGACGGCCTCGGCGCGATCCCCGACGACGTACGCCTCGCCGCGAACGCCATGGGCTACCGGCCCGTCCGACGGCTCCTCGGCGTCGAGCTGCCGCTCGCGGTCCCCGTCATCTCGGCCGGACTGCGCGTCGCCGCGGTGAGCAACGTCAGCATCGTCAGCGTCGCGGCCATCATCGGCGTCGAGCAGCTGGGCTCGCTCTTCACCGACGGCTTCAACCGCGCCTTCTTCGCGCCGATCGTCACCGGGATCATCGCCTGCGGCGTGCTGTCGCTGCTCTTCGACGTCGTCATCGTCGTCGTCACCCGGTTGCTCACGCCCTGGACCCGAGCGAGGGCCGCCTGATGATCAACGACATCATCGCCTGGCTCACCGACCCGGCGAACCGCGACGACATCGTCCAGCGGCTCCTCGAACACCTCGAGTACGTGTTCCTCGCGACGCTCGTCGCGGCGGTCATCGCCATCCCGGCGGGCATGTGGGTCGGGCACACCGGCCGGGGCAAGTTCGCGGTCGTCAACCTCTCCGGCTTCGCCCGCGCCATCCCGACGCTCGGCCTGCTGTTCTTCATCGTGCTGTGGCTCGGGCCCACGCTGAGCGGGGACATCGCGTTCCTGCTGCCCAGCCTGATCGTGCTCGTCGTCCTGGCGATCCCGCCGATCCTCGCCGGCACCTACGCCGGCATCGACGAGGTCGACCCCGCGGCCCGGGACGCCGCCCGGGGCATGGGAATGCGCGGCTGGCAGGTGCTGTTCAAGGTTGAGGTGCCGTGTGCCCTCCCGCTGATCTTCTCGGGGGTGCGCTCGGCGCTGCTGCAGGTCGTGGCCACCGCGACCATCGCGGCGACGGTCGGGCTCGGCGGCCTCGGCCGTTTCCTCATCGATGGTCTGGCGGTCCGCGACTACCCGCAGATGGCTTCCGGCGCCGTGCTGGTCGCCGCCCTCGCACTCGTCATCGACCTCGTCGCCGCCCTCGTCCAGCGGCTCGTCGTCTCCCGTGGCATCACCGGACGTTTCCGCACCCGCCGCGGTCGTGCCGCGGCGGGGACCACCGCAGACTCACCGACCACCGACGCGACCACCGACACAAACACCGACACGAACACCGATCCGACCACCAGCTCGACCGCCACGGTCGGCACCGTCAGCTGATCCCCAGGCCCAAGCGCCCACAGGAAAAGAGATAGAGCATGACGCACAGCAAGACGATCCTCACGGCGGTCTCCGCCCTGGCCCTGGCCGGTCTCACGGCGTGCGGGTCGAGCAGCGGAGGCAGCCCCCTCGACCAGCCCACCGGCGCGGGCTCGAAGGCCCCGAGCGGCACCATCGTCGTCGGCTCGGCGAACTTCCCGGAGTCCGAGCTGCTCATGGACATCTACGCCGGAGCGCTCAAGGCCAAGGGCGTCACGGTCGACACCAAGCCCAACATCGGCAGCCGCGAGACCTACATCCCGGCTCTGCAGGACGGCTCGATCGACCTCGTGCCGGAGTACACCGGCGTCCTCGACCAGTACTTCAACAAGTCCGCCAAGGCGACCACCTCGCAGGCCGTCTACGACGAGCTCAAGGCGTCCCTGCCCTCCGGGCTCGAGGTGCTCGACAAGTCGGCGGCCGAGGACAAGGACGCCGTCGTCGTCACGAAGGACACCGCCTCGAAGTACAACCTCAAGACGATCGCCGACCTCGGGCCGGTGGCCAAGGACCTCGTCCTCGGCGGACCGCCCGAGTGGAAGACCCGTGAGTCCGGCGTCCCCGGGCTCAAGAAGGTCTACGGCCTGAACTTCAAGGAGTTCAAGCCGCTCGACGCCGGTGGCCCGCTCACCGTCCAGGCCCTGAAGAACGGCCAGGTCCAGGCCGCCAACCTCTTCACGACCGACCCGAACGTCCCCGCCAACGGGTTCGTCGTGCTCCAGGACCCCAAGTCGTTCTTCGCGGCGCAGAACGTCGTCCCGCTCATCACGAAGTCGAAGGTCAACGACAACGTCTCCTCGGCGCTCAACGCCGTCTCGTCCAAGCTCGACACCTCGACGCTGGCCGGCCTCGTCAAGGAGGTCGTCATCGACAAGAAGGACGCCCAGCAGGTGGCCTCGGAGTTCCTGAAGTCGGCCGGCCTGGGCTGATCTCCACCGTCCCGGGAATGAGGGCGATGCGAGAACGGTTCTCATCTGTGGCGGGTGGACACCCGCCACCGAGAGCAGAGGAGCAGTTCCCTTGGCCAAGCGCACCGACCTTCGCCCCGTCGTCACCCTGCGGTCGACGGCGGGCACCGGCTACAGCTACGTGACGCGCAAGAACCGTCGCACGAACCCCGACCGGCTCGTGCTGCGCAAGTTCGACCCGGTCGCCCGGGAGCACGTCGACTTCCGCGAGACCCGCTGAGTCGCTGCGGCGTCACCGCCGGTTCACGCAGCACCACACGACGCGGCCGCGTCCCCACCTCGGGGACGCGGCCGCGTCGTGCCTGCGGGTCCGACCCTCAGGAGTGCGTGGTGGTGCGGTCCGCCGGCGCGCTCGTCGTCGGCGGGGCCACCGGGCTGGGTGCGGGGGCGTGGGCGGGTTGGGGCCACGGGACGGCCACGGTCGGGGTCGGCACGGGCACGAAGGCCTTGGCGGCGTCGATGCCGCTGCGCAGCATCTGCACGAGCCGCTCCTCCGGGTCGTCGATGCACGCGCGGGCGACGCCGTCGACACCGAGTGCGACGATCCGCGCCGCGTTCGAGGGACGCAGGGCTGCGGAGTTGAAGCCCATGCGGGCCAAGGTGATCCGGGCCCAACGCTCAGCGGCGGGCGCCGTCGTGAGCGCGGCGCGGGAGGCCGCCGACAGGCGTCCGGGCTCACGACCGTCCTGCTCGGCGAGGATGCCCTCGGCGTTGAGGATCGCGATCGCCATGGCGTTCTGGCGCTCTTCTGCCGACACCGGGAGGGCGGCGCGCGCCGTGCTGAGCACGATCGCCGTCGTCGCCCGCGGGTCGCTCGGGTTGAGCCCGACGACCTCGGGGACCATCGTCACGAGGCGCTGGCGGTTCGGCTCGTCGAGCATGTCGTTGACGCAGCGGGCGAGGGTCGCGAGCACGGGATGGGTGCAGGCCGGGTGGTCACTCCACCGCTCACCGGCCAGGAAGGAGGCCATCTCCATGAAGCAGGCGCCCTTGCGCGGGTTCCGGTGCCGGCCGCGGGACAGTACGGGCACTCCGTCGGGCACGAATGGGGCTCGTCGTGACATGGGTCGCTCCTCGGCTGGCTCCTGACGAATCTTCGGTCGGACCTCTTCATGGTGCGCCTGATCCGTCGACTTGACCACCCTTTCGCACAGGGTCGTCCCCCCTACCTGCGGACGAACCCTGCCGTGGCGGCCGATCCGTGGGCACAATCGGCCCATGGCCGAGGACAGCGAGGGCGCGGGGGTCCGGGTGCACGTCGCCGACTCGTGGGTGCGGTCGGCGGCGGCCGGGGTGCACGTCGACACGGTCGACGCCCCGATCACCCTGCCGGCAGACGCCCTGCGCGACCATCGCGAGGCCCATCCGCTGGCCCGCGTCTTCCCCCTGCTCGACGACGTCCTCGGCCAGGCCGCCCGTGACTGCGACGCCGTGATGGCCGTCGCCGACGCCGCGGGCCAGCTGCTCTGGGTCTGCGGCTCGCCGAGCACGTTGCGCCGGGCGGAGAGCATCGGCTTCGTCGAGGGCAGCAACTGGGACGAGCGGCTGGCGGGCACCAACGCCCCCGGGGTGGCCCTGCGCCTCGACCGCCCCGTCAACGTCGTCGGCGCGGAGCACTTCCGCCGCTCCGTCCAGCGCTGGAGCTGTGCGGCGACGACGATCCACGACCCGAGCGACCAGAGCGTCCTCGGTGTCCTCGACATCACCGGCGGCGACGACATCGTCGCGCCCCAGACGATGGCGATGGTCCGCGCCGCGGCCCGGATGGCCGAGTCCGAGCTGGCCCGTGAGCTGCTCGTCAGCGCCCGGCACGCCTCGGCCCCGTCCGCCACCCCGGGCGGACTGGCGGTCCTGCTCGAGGCGCTCGGGCGCACCGACGCCCTCCTCACGGTCGACGACGGCCGCGGACACCGGCGGACGCTGAGACTCAGCCCGCGGCACAGCGAGATCCTGCTGCTGCTCGCGTCGGCCCCGCGCGGGCTCTCCGGCGACGAGCTCGCGGTGCTGCTCTACGAGGAGGACAGCAGCGCCTCCACGCTCCGGGTCGAGATGGGCCGCCTGCGGGCCCTGCTCGGGGAGGACCTGCTCGCCTCGCGTCCCTACCGGGTCGTCGCCGAGCTGTCGGGCGACTGGCTCGGGGTCGAGGCGCACCTGGCCGCCGGCGACGTCGCGAGCGCGATGCGGGCCTACCGTGGGTCGCTGCTGCCGCGTTCGGTGGCGCCGGGTGTCGTGCGGCTGCGCGAGAGCGTCGAGGGCGACGTGCGCCGGGCCATCCTCGCGAGCGGGCGCACCGACCTCATGTCGGCGTGGACGCGCTCCTCGTCCGGTGCCGACGACTACGAGATGTGGCAGGCCCAGGCCGCCCTGCTCGGACCGGCATCACCGCTGCTGCCCCTCGTCCAGAACCAGCTGATCCGCCTCGACCGCGAGCTCGGCACCCCCTGACGAGAGGCCACGCCGTCGCCGACGCAACGTGGTTGCAACGTTCCGTTGCCTAGCGTCCTGCCAACCCCGCTTCGGGGACTCCACCAAGGACGTTGGGAGAACGACATGACCACCTACGCCCCGCCCGGATCGGCAGACTCGCTCGTCTCGCTCCAGGACCGGTACGGCCACTTCATCGGCGGCAACTGGGTCGACCCGAAGAAGGGCCTCTGGTTCGAGAACATCTCGCCGGTCAACGGCAAGCCGTTCTGCGAGATCGCCCGGGGTACCGAGGAGGACATCGAGGCGGCCCTGGACGCCGCCCACGCCGCCGCGCCGGCCTGGGGCCGCACGAGCCTCGGGGAGCGCTCGCTGATCCTCAACCGGATCGCGGACCGCCTCGAGGAGAACCTCGAGATGCTCGCCGTCGCCGAGACGTGGGAGAACGGCAAGGCCGTCCGTGAGACGCTCGCAGCAGACCTACCGCTTGCTGTGGACCACTTCCGCTACTTCGCGGGAGTCCTTCGGGGACAAGAGGGTTCGAGCAGTGAGATCGACGAGGACACCGTCGCCTACCACTTCCACGAGCCGCTCGGCGTCGTCGGTCAGATCATCCCGTGGAACTTCCCGATCCTCATGGCGGTCTGGAAGCTGGCCCCGGCTCTCGCCGCCGGCAACGCGGTCGTCCTCAAGCCGGCGGAGCAGACGCCGTGGTCCATCCTCAAGGTCATCGAGCTCGTCGGCGACCTGCTGCCCCCGGGCGTCGTCAACGTCGTCAACGGCTTCGGCGTCGAGGCAGGCAAGCCGCTCGCGAGCAGCCCCCGCATCGCCAAGATCGCCTTCACCGGCGAGACGACGACGGGTCGCCTCATCATGCAGTACGCGTCGCAGAACATCATCCCCGTCACCCTCGAGCTCGGTGGCAAGAGTCCGAACGTCTTCTTCGACGACGTCGCGCAGGAGCGGGATGCCTTCTACGACAAGGCACTCGAGGGCTTCACGATGTTCGCCCTCAACCAGGGTGAGGTCTGCACCTGCCCGTCGCGCGCCCTCGTGCAGGGCTCCATCTACGCCGACTTCGTGCCCGACGCCGTGGCCCGCGTGGAGAAGATCAAGCAGGGCAACCCGCTCGACACCGAGACGACGATGGGCGCCCAGGCGAGCAACGACCAGCTCGAGAAGATCCTGTCCTACCTCGACATCGGCCGGCAGGAGGGCGCCAAGGTCCTCACCGGCGGCGGGCGCAACGTGCTCGACGGCGATCTCGCCGAGGGCTACTACGTGGCGCCGACGGTCTTCGAGGGCGACAACTCGATGCGTATCTTCCAGGAGGAGATCTTCGGCCCGGTCGTCTCGCTCACGAGCTTCGACGACGAGGCCGCCGCGCTCGCGATCGCCAACGACACCCTCTACGGTCTCGGCGCCGGCGTGTGGACCCGCGACGGCTCGCGCGCTTACCGGATGGGCCGTGGTATCAAGGCCGGTCGGGTGTGGACCAACTGCTACCACCAGTACCCGGCGCACGCGGCCTTCGGTGGCTACAAGCAGTCGGGCATCGGCCGCGAGAACCACAAGATGATGCTCGACCACTACCAGCAGACCAAGAACCTCCTCGTGTCCTACTCGCCCGACCCGCTCGGCTTCTTCTGACGGTCCGTCAGAGCAGCCGGCACGACGACCGGAAGGACCTCGTGCCCATGCCCCCCGAGACGGTCGCACCCGGTGAGCCCTCGGCTTCCCCCAACCGGGTCGACCTCACCGGTGAGGCGGCGGACCTGCTCCGCCGCCTCACCGGGATCCACGGTCCGTTGATGTTCCACCAGTCCGGCGGCTGCTGCGACGGCAGCTCGCCGATGTGCTTCCCCGTCGGCGACTTCCTGACGAGCGAGGCCGACGTCCACCTCGGAGACCTCGCGGTCGACGGGCTCGACGCGCCGGTGTCGTTCTGGATGTCGGCCTCGCAGTACACCTACTGGAGGCACACCCACCTGACCGTCGACGTCGTGCGCGGGCGCGGCAGCGGGTTCAGCGTGGAGGCGCCCGAAGGCGTGCGGTTCCTCATCCGCTCGCGCCTGTTCACCGACGCCGAGAGCGACGTCCTCGGCATCGAGCGGCCACGCCTGCTCGTCGACGAAGGAGACTGAGCCACAGGCCGGTCCGACGGGTCAGGCCGGTGGCGCCACCGCAGCCGTCTGCCCGGAGCGCGCGAGCGACGCGGCGACGAAACCGTCGGCCTTGAGGTCCTCGACGAGGTCGTGGAGGAAGCGCACCGTCGCCGCGCTCCGCCCGGCCGGGGTGCCGACCGCCTGCCGGATCTGCATGAAGGCGTCGTCGACCACGCGAGTGCCCGGGTGTGCGGCGACCCAGGCGGTCGCGGGCTCGCGGATCCCGGCGCCGGCCTCGAGCCCCTCGGCGGCGAAGACCTCGACGCCCTCGGCGCCGCGCACGACCTCGGCGCGGGCGAGGGTGCGCGAGAGGTGCAGGTCGTACGCCGAGCCGGCCTTGACCCCGACGCGTACGCCGGACCGGTCCACGTCGGCCGCGGCCCGCACGGGCGACGCGTCGGGAACGACGTAGACCCCCTCGATGACGACGTAGGGCGCGGTGAAGGAGACCTCGGTGGCGCGGGCCGGGTCGACGGCGAGGAAGCAGAGGTCGGCGCGTCCCTCGGCCATCGCCTCGAAGGAGAGCCGGGCGGCGTCGAAGCACAGCAGCGCGAGAGGCACCCCGAGCCGGGCGGCGACCTGCTGTGCCAGGTCGACCGTGACGCCGCGGGGAGCATCCGGCGTGCCTTGGGCCAGAACGGGATTGCCGAGGTTGATCGAGGCACGCAGCACGCCTGTGGGGGCGAGGTCGTGGACCACGTCGGCGGGGACGGCGTCGGGCGTCGGGGAGGTCGTCACGCGCGTCACCCTACGTCGGCGGGAGCGGACGCGGACGGGGCCGGCTCGAGGGAGCCGGCCCCGCGCTGTGAGTTGCCCGGTCGGGGAGGCGTTCGCCTACGGGGTGAAGGCGCTCACCCGCGTCGACCAGTTGCCCAGTGCCGTGCGGCTGCTGGGTCCGTGGCCGGCCCCGGCGCACGTGCCGAGCAGGTTGTCGCCGCTGCCACCGGCGAAGAACGGGCCGCCCCACGTGGTGTAGTCGCACGCGGCGGCCACGTACTGGCTCGCGACCCACACGGTGTCCCCGTCGACCGACGCGGCGCCGTAGTCGCCCCAACGGGTGCGCGGCGGGTTGCCGACCTGCGACTTGTAGCTCGTGAAGCCGTCGTCCACCGCCTGGCCTGCACCGCCCGGCGTGACGCTCCACGAGCCGACGCCGCTCAGGGCGTCGATGGAGGCGTAGGCGGCGCTCGGGAAGAGGTCGTCACCCGTGGCGGTGAAGGTCATGACTCCCCGCCCGCTCGACGTGACGCCGATGGCGGGGTAGGTGAAGTCCTTCCCTGCGGTGGCGAGGTAGCCCGCGAGGCCGACCTTGGGTGCGAGCGTCGAGCCACCCGGCTTGACGACGTACCAGGCGATCCCGGCCCGGTTGGAGCCGCCGACCGTGACCGCGCTGTCGAGGGCGCCCCACAGCTTGCCGTTGGCGTACGTCACCTGCTGCATGCGGGTGTCGTTCGAGTCGGGCGACGAGACGACCTCGTCGTGAGCCGGCTCTGCGCCGAAGACGAGGCGCCAGCACCCGGTCCCGGCGACGGTCACCGTAGACGTGTTGTTGATGCAGTAGCCCTGTGGTGCGTCCGTGCCCGGCGCGGTGCCGGATCCGGGCTGGTGCTGCTTCGGCGGCAGCGCGTACTCGCCCACGTCGACGAGCCGGTTGGCCAGGTGGACAGCCGGAGAGCCCGAGTTCAGCGACCCGGTGTTCGTCATCGACCACACGACGATCTTGCTCGACGTGTAGCTGCCGCCCGTGCCGGTGACCGGGTGGGTCGCCTCGTCGGCGGCGTTCGAGCTGAGGAAGTACTCGGTGCCGTTGTTCGCGAGGTTGAACGACGACGTGCCGGGCGACTGCGCCGGCCACACCGTGAAGCCGGGCTGGGTGGACCCGGCCTGGCTCGGGGCGGCCACCATGCCGGTGGTGTCGAGGTGCTGGATCGTGACGTCGGCTGCGCCGGCCGCGAGCTGTGCCTTGGACAGGGCGTAGATCTGGGCCCCCGCGAAGCCGTTGGAGTTCCAGGGATACGCGTTCGTCGTGAGGTACACGCCGTTGGCGTCGGCGCCGATGTGCGGGTAGTCACCGAGGAAGGGGCCGGGGTTGACGCCGCCGGCGTTCGTGCCGTCGTTCGTGACGTCGATCTTGTAGATGTTCCACGAGCCGGCCGGGTCGGAGGTCTTCGACACCGCCAGGTCGAGGTGGTTGACGTGGCTGAGCGCGCTGCTCGTGCCCACTCGATCGAGCGTCAGGACGACGAGGAAGAACCGCTGGGTGGCCTGGTCGTAGATGCACGTCGGGTCGGTGATCTCCGGTCCGTAGGCCCCGGTGGTGCGGTTGATCGCCGCCGGGTAGCCGTAGAAGGAGTTGAGGTCGACGGAGTGGTGGACATCGCGCGGGAAGCCGCCGATGACGTTGGAGGCCGTGTTGTCGGGCAGCTGCGAGGCCCCGGTCGAGTCGTAGACGTTGAGCACCGTGTTGACGGCCTCGACGACGTGTCCGCCGCCGACGCACAGGGCCTGGTCGGGGGGCTCCACCGTGAACTGGTTGCCGCCCCTGGCATAGCGCTGCTGGTAGATGTTCAGGCCTTCGAAACCGGTGCGGAACGTCGGGTTGGACTTGGAGCGCGTCGCGTTGGCGACCGTGACGCCGTGCCCGGCGGCGTGGCCCTGCGAGAGGGTCCTGTCGGTGACGGTGCCGGTGAAGGCGTCCGGGGAGTTCTCGTCCTCGGGTGCCTGGAACTCAGGGCCCTGGGTTCCGGTGTCGAACGAGCCGGTGACGGGCGTTGCCGTGCCGGCGAGGGCGAGCGACTGTGACGCCGCCTGTGCCGGGGAGGTGGCCAGCGAGAGCGCTGCCAGGACGAGTGCCGGTGCCGCTACTGCACCGACGCGCGCGAGATGGGCGCGGGACAGGGACATGCGTGTCCTTTCGAGGTGGGGCCAGCCCCGGGTGCGGCCACAGTGCTCGGCGTGCACTCGAGCCTGACCGGGCCAGACCGGAGCGGGGCCGACCGACCTCGGTTATCGGCGTCGCCGGGTGCCGGGTCGTCCTCAGGGGCCACTGTGCCACCGGCAGAATCCTCGTGAGACCGGAATGCCACGACAGGATCTTCGGAAGGGTACGAAGGCGGATCAAGCGGGCAGCCAACGCACTTCGGACCCGGCACAACGGCCCGTGGCCGGCCCGGAAGGCCTACTGTCACGGTCACACCGTCGAGGAGAAGGGCTGCTCCATGGCACCGAGGCGCAGGCTGTCCCGTCCCGTCACCGTCGTCGCCGTCGGGTTCCTGGCCGCGGCGGCGGCCACGAGCGTGGCACCCGCACAGGCGAGCCCCGACCCGTTCACGCGCAGCGCGAGCGGGGTGGCCTTCTACCCCAACCCGGTGCAGGACCTCGGCAACGAGTCCCTGACCGACCAGAAGGACGCCGACTACGCGGCCCTCGCTCCCGCCTACCACCCCGTCACGCTGACCCACCTCGACGCGTCCGGCACGCTGACGGGGCAGTACGTGCGGGTCAAGAGCTCCACGGGGGCGGCGGCGAGGGCGGTCGACGGCGCCTTCCCGGCCTACCACCGCGACGTGGACCAGTTCGAGCAGGTCATGGGCTACTACTGGGTGACCACGGCCCAGGAGTACCTCCAGCACCTCGGCTTCGGCTCGAGCCTCCGGCCGGTCAACCAGCGCCAGATCGAGCTGCGCGTCGACCAGTACGGCGGCGACAACTCCTTCTTCCGCGGCGAGAAGGCCAACATCACGGTCGGCAAAGGCGGCGTCGACGACGCCGAGGACGCCGAGGTGATCGTGCACGAGTACGGCCACTCGGTGCAGGACGCGCAGGTACCGGGCTTCGGCACGACGTTGGAGTCGGGGGCGATCGGCGAGGCGTTCGGCGACTACCTGGCGGTCGTCGTGACGAGCTGGCGCGCCGGCCGCCCGACCAAGACACCCGAGGCCTGCGTCGCCGACTGGGACTCGACGTCGTACACGAGCACCGTCCCCCACTGCCTGCGCCGCCTCGACGGCACGAAGACCTACCCGGCCGACGTCGTGGGCGAGGTGCACGCCGACGGCGAGATCTGGTCGCGCGCGCTCTGGGACATCCGCACCGCACTCGGCGACACCCGCGCCTCGACCCTCATCGTCGAGGCGCAGTTCGCCTTTGCGCCCGACACGACCTTCCGGGCCGCCGCACTCGACACCGTCGCCGCCGCGCAGCGTCTCTACGGGTCGTCGGCCGCGAACGCCGTGACGAAGGCCTTCCAGGCCCGCGGCATCCTCTAGGCGTGCGACGCGGCGTCCGGTTGCTCCGTCTTTCAGCCCGACGGCCTACGCTGCCCGCATGAGTGGCGCACGTGGGCCCGTCGCGCTGGTCCTCGGCGGTGGCGGCATCCTCGGCGCCAGCGAGGTGGGGATGCTGCGCGCCCTCCTCGAAGCGGGGGTGCGCCCCGACATCGTGGTCGGTACGAGCGTGGGAGCGATCAACGGTGCGCTCGTCGCGGCGGAGCCCACCCGGGACGCGGTCGAGCGACTCACCTCACTGTGGACGCAGGCGACGCGGGCCGGTGTCTTCACCGAGTCGTGGTGGCGCCAGGCGGTTCGCGTCGCACGACTGGGCACCCACCTGCACTCGAGCGACAGCCTGCGTGGCCTGCTCACCGAGCACCTGCCCGACCGCCCCGTCGAGGAGCTCGCCCTGCACTTCGAGTGCGTCGCCGCGCGCATCGAGACGGCGTCGGCGCGGTGGTTCGACCGGGGACCGGTGGTGGAGGCGGTGCTCGCCTCGTGCGCCGTCCCGGGCCTCCTGCCCGCGGTGAGGATCGATGGGGAGCACTACCTCGACGGCGGGCTCGTGCACTCGATCCCGATCGCGCGGGCCCTGACCCTCGGGGCCCGGCAGGTCTACGTGCTGCAGGTCGGGCGCATCGAGCACCCGCTCGAGGTGCCGCGCCGTGCCTGGGAGGTCGGCGTCGTCTCCTTCGAGATCGCGCGCCGGCACCGCTTCAACGAGGAGCTCGCCTCGGTCCCCGACGGCATCGACGTGCACGTGCTGCCCACCGGTGTCGTGGGCTCGCCCTCGCTCTCGCTGCGCTACCGGGGGTCCGCCCAGGTGCGCCAGCGCATCGAGCAGGCCTTCGAGGCGACGAGCGAGTACCTGGCGCAGCAGGCACCGGACGGTCACGTCGTAGGCGGGACCGGGCCGGGTCAGGACGCCCCATGACCCCCTACGTGCCACCGCGCGCGCTGCGGCGAATCGCCGACCCCCTCTGGGTGCCGGGCGCCGTTCTGCTCAGCGTGCCACTGCTGCTGGCGGCCGCCGTCGGCGCCGTGGCCGCCCTGCGTCCCGGGCCGCACCGGCTGCTGCGCCTGTCGGTCCTGGCGCTCACCTACGTGTGGGTCGACGTCTCGATCATGCTGGCCTGCTGGTGGCTCTGGCTCTGCTCTCCGTGGCCGCGTCGTGACGTCGCTGCCTGGCGCGAGCGGCACTGCGCCGTGTTGCGCTGGGCCCTGCGCCGTCTCCTCACGTGCGGCGAGAGGACCGTCGGGTTCCACCTCGTGGTCGAGACCCCCGTCGCGACCTGGGCGGAACGTCGGCCGCTCCTCGTGCTCGCGCGGCACGCCGGCCCCGGCGACTCCTTCGCCCTCGTGCACCTGCTCCTCGAGCACCTCGGCCGGCGTCCCAAGGTCGTGCTCAAGGAGGCGCTCCAGCTGGACCCGGGGCTCGATGTGCTGCTCAACCGCCTGGACTGCTACTTCGTGCCGTCGCGCTCGGGCGCCGGCGAGGACCGCACCGAGGTGGTGCGGCGCCTCGCGCAGTCACTGACCGCGGACGAGGCGCTGCTCATCTTCCCCGAAGGTGGCAACTGGACGCCGCGGCGCCACCGGCGTGCCGTGCGCCGGCTCTTCCGGCGTGGCGAGGTGCGACGCGCGCGGCGCGCGGCCCGCCAGCATCGGGTGCTCCCGCCTCGGCCCGGCGGTGCCGTCGCCTGCCTGACGGCGCGTGGCGACACCGACGTCGTCGTGGTCGCGCACGCCGGGCTCGACACGCTCGTCAACCCGCGCCAGATGTGGCAGGCCGTGCCCGTCGACCAGCGACCGATGCGGGTCGGCTGGTGGGTCACCGACGCCGCTGAGGTGCCACGCACCGACGACCGGGCCCGGGCCTGGGTGGAGCAGATGTGGGGGCGGGTCGACGCCTGGGTGCAGGACGTCGGGCTCGGCGCCGGGACGCCGTCTCCCTGAGCGCTCTGCCGGCCGGTGGCGTCCTGGAAGCCACCGGCCCGGCGACCCGTCCGGGTCAGCTGACCGGGGCGGGCTCCGGGTCGGGCTGCGGCTGCTCCGCCTCGTCGGTGGCGCCGCCACCGTCACCGCGACGCACGGCGGCGAGGAGCATCTGGGCGACGTCCACGACCTCGACCTCCTCGCGGGCGTTGCCGTCCTGCTTGGCGGCGTTGAGGCCGTCGCTGAGCATGACCTTGCAGAACGGGCAGCCGATGGCGATGCGGTCGGCGCCGGTGGCGAGGGCCTCCTCGGTGCGGTTGCCGTTGATCCGGGTGCCGAGCTTCTCCTCCATCCACATCCGCGCGCCGCCGGCGCCGCAGCAGAACGAGGTCTCCTTGCTGCGGGGCATCTCGGCGTACTCGACGCCGGGCAGCGCGCCGATGAGCTCGCGCGGCGGGGCGTACACGCCGTTGTGCCGGCCGAGGTAGCACGGGTCGTGGTAGGTGACCTTGGCGCCGGTCGACGCGGCGCCGACGTCCTCGGTCTCGCCGGGGCGGGCGACGGGCGTCAGGCGCTTCTCGCGGACGAGCCGGTTGAGCAGCTGGGTGTGGTGCAGCACCTCGTACTGCCCGCCGAGCTGCGGGTACTCGTTCTTGATGGTGTTGAAGCAGTGCGCGCACGTGACGAC
>JAEWFB010000194.1 GCA_023389095.1 Actinomycetes bacterium | reverse complement strand
CACGAGCACGACATGTGGGTGGCCGAGGGGCTGACCCACCGCTACCCCACCAAGGTGCTCGCCGAGCTGCTGCCCACCTGCCCGCAGTACTGCGGGCACTGCACCCGGATGGACCTCGTCGGCAACTCGACGCCGCAGGTCGCCAAGCTGAAGTTCGACCTCAAGCCGGTCGATCGCCAGACCGCGATGCTCGACTACCTGCGTCGCACCCCGTCGGTCCGCGACGTCGTCGTGTCCGGGGGCGACGTCGCCAACATGCCGTGGAAGAACCTCGAGGCGTTCCTGGACCAGCTCCTGCAGATCGAGAACGTCCGCGACATCCGGCTCGCCACCAAGGCCCTCATGGGCCTGCCGCAGCACTGGTTCGCCGAGGACGTCGTCGAGGGCGTCGGGCGGGTGGCCCGAACGGCTCGCGAGCGCGGTGTCTCCCTCGCGATCCACACGCACGTCAACAGTGCCCAGTCGGTCACGCCGGCGGTGGCGCGCGCGTCCAGGGCCATGCTCGATGCCGGAGTCCGCGACGTGCGCAACCAGGGCGTGCTCATGCGTGGCGTCAACGACACCCCCGAGCGGCTCCTCGACCTGTGCTTCGCGCTCGCCGACGGCGCGATGATCACGCCGTACTACTTCTACATGTGCGACATGATCCCCTTCGCCGAGCACTGGCGCGTGTCGCTCGCCGAGGCCCAGCGGCTCCAGCACGAGATCATGGGCTACCTGCCCGGCTTCTCGACCCCGCGCATCGTGTGCGACGTCCCGTTCGTCGGCAAGCGCTGGGTGCACCAGGTGGAGCAGTACGACCGCGAGCGCGGGATCTCCTACTGGCGCAAGAACTACCGCACCTCCATCGAGGGCGCCGACACCGAGGCGCTGTCGCGCGAGTACGTGTACTACGACCCGATCGACACGCTTCCCGAGGCCGGACGCCGGTGGTGGCGTGACGCCGTCGACCACGAGCAGGTGCTCGCGGCGGCCACCGAGCAGGCCGCCACGAGCCGCGCCGCCGCCCAGTCGCAGCTGGTGTAGCCACCGAGCAGCCACCGAGCAGCCACCGGAGGTCACCGAGGCGATCAGCCCGCGAGGTGGCCCCACCGTGGTGACAGCTCGTGCCACGGCGCCGTGTCGACGACCCGGCCGCCGTCGAGGACGACCACCCGGTCGGCCTGCGCCAGCGCGGCACCCTTGCTCGTCGCGCCGATGACCGTGGCGCCCCCGGAGCGAAGGGCTGCCCACAGCTCGATCTCGGTGGCCGCGTCGAGCGCAGACGACACGTCGTCGGCGAGCAGCAGGTCGGCCTCGCAGGCGAGCGCGCGGGCGAGGGCCAGGCGCTGCACCTGCCCCCCGGACAGGCGGACCCCACGGTGGCCGACGAGCGCGTCGGGGCCGCCGGCCTCGGTGACGTCGCGCTCCATCCGGGCCGACGCGAGCGCCGGCTCGACGTGCCGGTCGGCGTGGTCGAGCGCGACGTTGTCGACGAAGGTGCCGGACAGCACCCGGGGCACCTGCGCGATGTGGGCGACGCGGCCGGGCCGCAGCTCCACCTCCGGCTCGCCGAGCACGCGTCCGTTCCAGCGCACGTCACCGGTGTGGGCGGTGAGCCCGGCCAGCGCGGAGAGCAGGCTGGACTTGCCCGAGCCGACCTGGCCGAGCAGCAGCACGAGCTCGCCGGCCTCGACGCTGAGGTGGACGTCCTCGACGCCGATGGTGCCGTCGTCGTGGACCGCGGTGAGGCCCCGCAGGTCGAGGGTCCGCAGCGGGTCACGCTGCCCGGCCGCCGGCGCGTGGGCCGTGCCCTGCACGAGGTCCATGCCCGGAGGGACGTCCATGAGGTCGCCGCCACCGGCGAGCTCGCTCGTGGCGTTCATCCACGCCCGCACCCCGGGGGCCTCGGTGACGACCGAGCCGGCGACGCGGCCGAACCAGTCGAAGCCGCTGACGGCGTTGACGACGAGCAGGGTGATGGCCAGCGACCACGTGCCGTGGAGCAGGCCCGCCCACGCGGCGACGACGCCGCACTGGACCATGACGATCGGCACGCCGTCGAGCAGGGACTGGACGCGGTGCTCGCGGACCGCCGCGTCGACCCGGCCACCGTCGACCCGCCGCAGGTGCTCGTGGACCTGCGGCGTGGCGGCCGCCAGCTTGACGGTGCGGATGGACTCGAGCGCCGAGACGAGGGACCGTCCGAAGTCGGCGCGGGCCGTCGAGGCGGCCGCCGCCGACCGGCCGGCCACGGGCCGGCCGAGTGTCGAGGCCAGTGCGGACGTGACCATGACGACGAGCAGGACCGCCCCCGCGAGCCAGGTACCGGCGATGACGGCCGTCACCGAGGCGACGACGAGCCCGTTGACGAAGTCGACCCAGCGGTCGGTGTACCGCGCCAGCCGGTCGGCGTCCATCGTGCGGGCTACGACCTCACCGGGCGGGGTACGCACCAGCCGGCGCTGGGCGGTCTGGCCGGCCAGCACCGCCGCCCGCACGCGCAGCCGCACCTCGACCCACCAGTGCGGGTAGCAGCGGAAGGCCTGCGAGAGCACGAGCGGGCCGACGACGAGCGAGACGACGAGGGCGGCCGTGATCCAGCCCGGGTTCTGCCCGGCCTGCAGGCGCGTGACGACGAGCCCCCACGTCCAGCCTGTGACGGCGCCGAACGCTCCGGTCACCGAGGCCACGAGGAAGAGCGAGGCCCCGAACAGGCCCCAGCGCGGGTGGACGCTGACGGTGTGGAGCACCTGCCGCGCGAGGCTCGGCGTCGGCGCCAGCACGGGGGGCGGGGGTGGCGTCGTGCTGCGCCGGACCGACCCGATCGCGGCGTCCTCGTGGTGGTGCTCCTCGACGGCCACCTCGTGCGCCGCAGCCTCGAGCAGTCGCCGGAACGGCCCGTCGGCGGCGGCGAGTCGCGCGCGCGGCCCCTGCTGGACGACGCGGCCGGACTCCAGGACGGCCACCTGCTCGGCGCGCTCGGTGGTGGAGAGCCGGTGGGCCACGAGGATGCCGGTGCGCCCGGTGATCAGCCGGTCGGCCGCTCGGACGACGCGCGCCTCGGTGACCGGGTCCATGCGCGCGGTGGCCTCGTCGAGGACGACGACGCGCACGTCACGCACGAGCAGCCGGGCGAAGGCCACGAGCTGCTCCTCGCCCGCGGACAGGGTGGTGCCACCCGGGCCGAGCATGGTGTCGAGACCGTCGGGGAGCCCGGCGACCCAGTCGGTGAGGCCGAGCTCGGCGACCGCGGCGGCCACCCGCTCGCGCGGCACGTCACCGAAGAGGGTGATGTTCTGGGCCAGCGTGCCGGCGAGCACCTCGGTGCGCTGGGTGACGACGCCGACCGCCGCGCGCAGCTGCTCCAGGTCGAGGTCGCAGACGTCGGTGCCGCCCAGCAGCACGGTGCCGCGGGGCGGTTCGACGGCCCGCGACAGCAACGAGGCGAGGGTCGACTTGCCGGAGCCGGTGCGACCCACGAGGGCGCACGTGTGGCCCGCGGGGACGACGAGGTCGACCTCGCGGAGCGCGAACGTGCCGGTGCCGTAGCTGAACTCGAGGGCGCGGAACTCGACGTCGAGGGGCCCGTCGGCGAGGTGCAGGCCGCCGGAGGGCTCGGCCGGGGAGGCGATCATCGCCCGGAGGCGCAGGACGGCGCCGAAGCCCTCCTGCAGGTCGGGCAGGTGCCGGGCGAGCATGTCGACGCCGCCGACGAACATCGTCGTGACGAGGAAGAGCGTGACGAGCCGCGCCGTGGACAGGTCGCCGGCCACCACGAGGGCGGTGCCGACGACCGCGACGGCGGCGAGGGCGCCGTGGAGTAGCCCGCCGCTCCGGCGGGTGATGCGGGCCTCGACCTGCAGGACCCGGTCGAGGGCCGCGTGGACCCGGGCCGCCATCTCGGCGTTGCGTCGCAGCACGTGGGCCTGGCCCAGGGCCGTGCGCAGGTCGTCGCGGGCGGCGACCCCCTCCTCGGTGGACGCCGCGTGGTCGGTCCAGGCGGCCTCCTCGACCACCTTGCGCTCGGAGACCTGGGGCAGCAGGCGCCGCACGACCCAGAAGGCCGCGAACCCCGTCAGCGGGAACAGGACGGCAGCGGGCCACCAGGCGATGGTGGCCACGACCCACAGCGGTCCCGAGGCGAGCAGCGTGCGCACGGCCTGCCACACGCCCCAGCGCATCAGCTGGCCGACCTCCCAGGTGTCGTCGTCGATGCGGTCGAGCACCTCGCCGACGGCCTGCTCGGACAGCTCGGACAGCGGCTGGGCCATCGCGGCGTCGAGCAGGTCGGCGCGCAACCGGCCCTCGGCCCGGTCGCACACCGTGGCCCAGATGGCCTTGGCGACGGTGTCGACGAGCGCGCCGCCGACGACGCACAGGGCCAGCAGCACGACGAGCTGGGTGGTGGGGTTCGCGGCGAGCCGCCCCGCGACCATGGAACCGAGGGAGGCCGCCACCGCTCCCACCAGCGACATCGCGAGGCACACGACCGTCAGCGGTCGACGGACCCGGTGCCAGTCGACGGGGACCCGGCCGGGCGGCAGGGGTGGCACCGGCGACACGACTGACCCGTCGAGGGCCCCCTGCTGCGTCGTGCCCTGCGCCTCGTCGTGGTCCACCCGCGTCACCGTCACAGTTCCCCAACGCTACCGACCCGCACCGACACGGCGCCTGCGGTTTTCCGGCCCGCCCGTAGACTGCGGCGGTGACCTCCCGCTCCCCCGCCACCCGCGTCCGCATGCCCCGCGCCGAGCGCGAGGCGCAGATGCTCGAGGTGGCCGAGGGCGTCTTCTCCGAACGCGGCGTCCAGGCCACGACGATGGACGAGATCGCCGAGCGCGTCGGCGTGACCAAGCCGCTCATCTACGACTACTTCGGCTCCAAGGAGGGACTGCTCGCCGCGACGATCGAACGGGCGCGCGGCCAGCTGCTGGCCGCCCTCATCGACGCGTGGGAGGGCGCCGCCGGCGCCCCCGTGCGCGAGCGGGTCACCGGGGTCGTCCACGCCTTCTTCGCCTTCATCGACGCCCACGAGGCCGCCTTCGCGCTGCTGCGCACCGAGGGCGCCCTCATCGGCGAGGCGTCCGACTCGGTCGAGCGGATCCGCCAGCAGACCGCCAAGGCCTTCGCCGAGGGGCTGCTGTCGCTGCCCGAGTTCGCCGCCCAGGCGCCCACCCGGGTCACCGCGATGGCCGAGGTGCTCATCGGCGGTTGCGAGCGGCTCGCCGTGTGGCGCAGCACCCACCCCGGCGGCATGGACGCCGACGAGGCCACCGGGATCGTCGTGACGTCGTTCTGGGACGGGCTCGCGAGCGTCGGCGCGGGTGCTCGTGCCGCGACCGCCCCGTGAGCCGCCGCCAGCAGGGGGCGCCAGGCCCGACGACGCAGGCCACGCTCGCCCTCGACCGCGCCGCGGTCTGCTGGACCGGCCACCCGTACGACCACGACCCGTCCGCCCCGAGCTACGGGCTCGAGGCCGCCGAGGTGCTCGGCGTCGACCCGGCCCGCGTCCTCAAGACCCTCCTCGTCGACACCGGCCGAGGCCTGGCGGTCGGCATCGTGCCCGTCGACGGCCAGCTCGACCTCAAGGCCGTCGCCACCGCCCTCGGCGTCAAGTCCGTGACCATGGCCCACCCGGCCGCCGCCGAACGCAGCACCGGCTACGTCGTCGGCGGCATCTCCCCGGTGGGCCAGAAACGGCTCCTGCCCACCGTGCTCGACGCCTCCGCCCTCGACCACGACACCGTCCTCGTGTCCGGTGGCCGTCGGGGCTTCGACGTCGAGCTCGCCCCCCGCGACCTCGTGGCCGTCACGCGGGCCGTCACGGCCCCGATCGGCCGCCGATGAGGACGGTCCCCGGCAGCACGCGGCTCGGTCGCCTGCGCCTCGTCGTCATCCTCGCGGCCCTGACCATGGTCGGGCCCTTCTCCATCGACACGATCTTCCCCGCCTTCGACGTCATGACCCGCGAGCTCGGCGTCGACGCGGTGGCGATGCAGCAGACGCTGAGCGTCTACCTCGCGACGTTCGCCGTCGCCAGCCTCTTCCACGGCTCGCTGTCGGACGCGCTCGGCCGCAAGCCCGTGATCCTCGTGGGCTGCGCTCTCTACGCGGTGACGAGCGCCCTGTGCGCCCTCGCGCCGAGCATGCCCCTGCTCCTCGGGGCGCGCGCCGTTCAGGGGCTCGTCGCGGGAGCCGGGATGATCGTCGGGCGCACCGTCGTGCGCGACCTGTTCGACGGGTCGGCGGCGCAGCGGTTCATGTCGCACATCTCGGTGATCTTCGCCGTCGCGCCGGCGCTGGCCCCGATCGTCGGCGGCTGGATCCTCGGCTGGGGCCAGTGGCGCACGATCTTCTGGGTGCTGACGGCCTACGGCGCCGTCCTCGTCGTCGCGACGCTGGTGGCTCTGCCGGAGACGCACCCGGCCTCCCAGCGCATCCCCTTCCGGCCGCGCCCGCTCGTGGCCTCGATCGCGTCGGTGGCCGGCGACGCGGCGGTGCTGCGGCTCGGCGCCGCGGTGGCGCTCAACTTCGCGGCGCTGTTCCTCTACGTGTCGTCGGCGCCGGCGATCGTCGTCGAGCACCTCGGCCTCGGGCCCCGCGACTTCGGCGTGCTCTTCGTGCCGCTCGTCGTCGCGATGGTGCTCGGCTCGCTGCTCACCGGGCGGCTCGCGGGCCGCGTGCGGCAAGGTGTCTTCGTGCTGTCCGGGTTCCTCGTGTCACTCGCGGGCAGCGCCTTCGCCGTGCTCTACCAGGCGTTCGCCGGCACCCCCGCGACCCTGTGGACCGTGCTGCCCGTCGGGGCGATCTCGCTCGGGGTCTCGCTGGTGTTCCCCATCCTCACGATCGCCATGCTCGACCTGCGGCCACGCGAACGCGGCACGGTGTCCTCGTTCCAGCCCTTCCTCAGCACGTGCGCCAACGCCCTCGTCGCGGGAGCCCTGTCGCCGCTCGTCAGCGGCTCGCTGACGACGCTCGCGGTCGTGGCCGCCGTGCTCACCGCGCTCGCGCTGGCCCTCTGGGCCTGGCACCGGCAGACCCACCTCGCGGCCTCGCGCGCCCCGGTCCCCGCGGACGCGCCGGCCGAGGAGCCCGTCGACCGGCTCTGACGCGTCGACCCCGCCGGGGTGGACGTAGGCTCGGGCGCGTGCTCCAGCGCCGCGACGTCGACGAGGCCCTCACCCGTATCCGTGACCACGTCCGGACCACCCCGGTCATCGACGTCGGCCACGACCTCGACGACGTGCTCGCCGGCGGCGCTCGCGGTGCCCGGGTGCTCCTCAAGCTCGAGCTGCTCCAGCACACCGGGTCGTTCAAGGCCCGCGGCGCCTTCAACCGGATCCTCGCCGCGCGTGAGCGCGGGCTGCTCGACCCGGAGGTCGGGGTCGTCGTCGCGTCCGGCGGCAACGCCGGCATGGCCAACGCGTACGCCGCCGCGCACCTCGGGGTGCCCGCGACGGTCGTCGTGCCCGAGACCGCGCCGGCCGTCAAGGTGGCCCGTCTCGAGGCCTACGGGGCCCGGGTGCTGCGGTCCGGCACCGAGTACGCGCACGCCTACGAGGCGGCCCAGGCGGAGGTCGCACGGACCGGCGCCCTGTACTGCCACGCCTACGACCAGCCCGAGATCGTCGCCGGCGCAGGCACGCTCGCCCCGGAGCTGCTCACCCAGACGAGCGACGTCGACACCGTCGTCGTCGCGGTGGGCGGGGGTGGCCTCCTCGCCGGCGTCACCGCCGGGCTCGACGGACGCGCACGCGTCGTCGGCGCCGAGCCCGCAGGGGCCCAGACGCTGCACCGTGCCCTCGCTGCCGGGACCCCCGTCGACGTGCCGGTGTCCGGGGTGGCGGCCGACTCGCTCGGCGCCCGGCGGCTCGGCGACATCGCGTTCGAGGTGACCTCCCGGCTGCCGGTCCGGAGCGTCGTCGTCGCCGAGGACGAGGTGGTCGCCGCCCGCACCCTGCTGTGGGACCGCTGGCGTGTCGTCGTCGAGCACGGCGCGGCCACGGCCCTGGCCGCCCTGACCTCCGGAGCCGTCATCCCGCAGGCGGGCGAGACCGTCGTCGTGGTGCTCTGCGGGGCCAACACCGACCCGTCGACGCTCTGACGCATGGCGCCGGGCCACCCTGCCGCGCAAGGACGCCCGGGCGCTACTCCCGCTCGCGGGGCAGCGCGGAGGCGCTGCGGGCCTCCCACGGCGTCGACAGCACGACGGTCGTGCGCGTCGAGACGTTCGCAGCCGACCGGATGCGCGCCAGGAGGTCCTCGAGGTTGCTCGGCGTGCCGACGCGCACCTTGAGGATGTAGCTCTCGACGCCGGCCACCGAGTGGCAGTCCTCGATCTCGGCGATGTGGGCCAGGCGGTCGGGCACGTCGTCCGGCGCGCTGGGGTCGAACGGTGTGACGGAGATGAGGGCGGTCAGCGAGAGGCCGAGGGCCTCGGCGGACACGGTCGCCGTGTAGCCGGTGATGACACCGCGCTCCTCGAGCCGCCGGACGCGCTGGTGCACCGCGGACGTCGACAGGCCCGTCGCCTTGCCGAGGTCGGTGTAGCTCATGCGGCCGTCGGCGAGCAGCAGGCCGACGAGGCGACGGTCGAGTTCCTCCATGGCCGAAGGGTAGACCAGGGCCGGGGTGCCCGAGGGGGTGTCCCTCATGGCGGTACGGGCGCGCCGCGCCCCGCTAGTCTCTGGCCCATGGCGTCCCCCCGGCTCATGCTCCTCGACTCCGCCTCCCTCTACTTCCGCGCCTTCTTCGGCGTGCCCGAGGTGATCGGCCCGAGCGGCGTGCCGACCAACGCCGTCAGGGGACTGCTCGACATGATCGCCTCGCTCGTCGAGCGGGCCCGACCGACCCACCTGGCGGCCTGCTGGGACAACGACTGGCGCCCCGCCTTCCGCGTCGAGGCGATCCCGTCCTACAAGGCGCACCGTGTCGCGAGCCGTGGCGAGAACCAGCTCAACGGCGAGGAGGCACCCGAGGCGCTGACGGCGCAGGTGCCGATCATCGTCGATGCCCTGCGCGCCCTCGGGCTGGCCCGCATCGGCGTCGACGGGCACGAGGCCGACGACGTCATCGGCACCCTGGCCACCCTGTGGTCGGGGCGCATGCCGATCGACATCGTCACCGGCGACCGCGACCTCTTCCAGCTCGTCGACGACGCGAACGCCGTACGGGTGGTCTACACCGCGCGCGGTGGCGTCCGCTCCCCCGACTTCGTCGACGAGGCCTTCATCGCCGAGAAGTACGGGGTCCCGAGCGGGCGCGCCTACGCCGACATGGCGGCCCTGCGCGGCGACACGAGCGACGGGCTGCCCGGGGTGGCGGGCGTCGGCGAGAAGACCGCCGCCAAGCTCATCACGACGTACGGCACCCTGGCGGCCCTGCGCGCTGCGATCGACGGCGGGGACCCCGCCCTCAAGGGCGCCCAGCGCGCCCGGCTCGAGGCCGCGTCGGACTACCTCGACGCCGCGCCGCGGGTCGTCGAGGTCGTGCGCGACGCGCCCGTGGACGAGGTCGACCTCGCCCTGCCGACGGCCGTCGCCGACCCGGCGCTCATGTCGCGCCTGGCGGTCGAACACGGCCTGACGTCATCGTTCGACCGCGTCGTCAACGCCCTCGGGATCGACTGAACCGCCTCGGTCGGCCCATACTGGATGGTGCCTGATCACCGACAGCCCCGACGCCACCTTGCCAACAGCCCGTTCCAGCGCGACCCCCTTCCGGAGGTGGAGGGCTACGCCGTGGGCGACCGCGTCTCGCACGTCCGCCACGGTCTCGGCGTCGTCATCGCCACGACGGCGCACACGGTGACCGTCAAGTTCGCCTCCGAGAACGTGCGCGTGCAGAGTCCCTACGCGCGGCTCACCCGTCTCTGACCCACCCGGACACGACACCACCACGAATGCCGAGGAGGTCGGTCCCGTGGGGACCGACCTCCTCGTGGCGGCCTCAGCGGGCCGCGTGCATCACGCGTGTGTCAGCGTGCTCAGAGAGCGCGGACGCGCATCGCCTGGGGGCCCTTGGGGCCCTGCTCGACGTCGAACTCGACGGCCTGGTTCTCCTCGAGGCTGCGGTAGCCGTTGCCCTGGATCTCCGAGTAGTGGACGAAGACGTCGGGACCCTCGGTCGGGGCGATGAAGCCGAAGCCCTTCTCCGAGTTGAACCACTTGACCGTTCCCTGCGCCATGTCTGGCTCCTTCAGGTTGTTGGAGGGACCACCCGGTCGGGTGGCCCCAGTGTCGCCACAAACGCGCGACTCCAGAACCAGGAGACGAACGCTCGCTCACGTACCTTGCGAGCGTGCTGAGAACACGAGCACCACAAAACGTCGACGGACGCGCGAAGCCTAGCCGACGTGGTGCCCGGGGGGCGACTCGTCAGTCGATGCGGTCGGCCGCCACGACGCCGCGGAGCACGCCGTCGGACGCCCGTCGCGCGGTCTCCTGCAGGGCCGGGTCGCCGGCGTCGGTCAGCTGGCCGAGCAGGTCGACGACCTGCTTGCAGCGCCGCACGAAGTCGCCCGCCGCGAGGTCGGTGCCGCGCAGGACGTCCTCGAGCCGCTGCCCGCTCGCCCACCGGTGCACCGACCACGCGATTCCGGCATCGGGCATGCCCGTCCGCGGCAGCGCGAGGGCACCCTCGGCGTCCTCGAGGTCGGACCACAGGTCGACCATCCGGTCGTAGGCCTCGCGCACCTCGTCGTTCGGCCAGCGGGCCGCGAGGCCGCCGTCCTCGCGGCGCGGCTCGTGCACGAGCGTCGAGACGACGGCGGCGAGCGACGGCGGGTCGAGCCGGCGCCAGAGGCCGGCGCGCAGCGACTCGGCGGCGAGGAGGTCCTTCTCGGTGTAGAGCTGACGCAGGCGGTCGCCCTCGTCGGTGACGCGCGTGCCGCCGTCGGCGAGGTAGCCCATCTCCCCCAGCAGGTCGCAGATGCGGTCGAAGGTCTTGGCCACCGAGTTGGTGCGCCCGTCGATCTTGCGCTGCAGGCCCTGGGTCTCGCGCTGGAGCCGGAAGTACCGCTCGGCCCAGCGGGCGTGGTCCTCGCGGTCGGGGCAGCGGTGGCACGGGTGGCTGCGCAGCGCCCGGCGCAGCTCGTCGATGCGGGCGTCGGTCGGGTCCTGGGCGGGGTCGGCCTCGCGACGGCGTGGCGGGTCGTGGGGAACGGTCGCCCGCAGCGTCGCCGCGAGGTCGCGGCGGGCCTTGGGGTTGCGGGCGTTGAACTGCTTGGGCACGCGCATCGTGCCCAGCGGCTCGACCGGCGTCGGCACGTCGTGCAGCGTCAGCCGCCGCAGGTGGTGGTCCTCGGTGACGACCGTCGGCGAGGCCGGGTCGCCCTTGCCGCCGCGGTTGGGCATGACGACGACGGCGAGGCCGCTGTGCCGACCCGCGGGAACCCGGACGATGTCGCCGATCCTGAGGTTCTCCAGGGAGATCGCGGCCGCCGCACGCATCGAGGCGGACCGGCGCTTGGCGCCCTCCTTCTCGAGGGTGCGGATCTCGTCGCGCATCGCGGCGTACTCCGTGAAGTCGCCGAGGTGGCACGTCATCGACTCGGCGTAGCCGGCCAGGGCCTCCTCGTTGCGACGCACGGTGCGCACGAACCCGACGACGGCGCGGTCGGCCTGGAACTGGGCGAACGAGGTCTCGAGGATCTCCCGGGCGGTGTCGCGGCCGAACTGGCGCACGAGGTTGACGGCCATGTTGTACGTCGGCCGGAAGCTCGAGCGCAGCGGGTAGGTGCGCGTGGAGGCGAGACCGGCGACGGCGCCGGGGTCGAGGCCCCGTCCCCAGAGCACGACCGCGTGGCCCTCGATGTCGATGCCGCGACGCCCGGCCCGGCCGGTCAGCTGGGTGTACTCGGCCGGCGAGATGTCGACGTGGCTCTCGCCGTTGAACTTCACGAGTCGCTCGAGCACGACCGTGCGGGCCGGCATGTTGATGCCGAGTGCGAGGGTCTCGGTGGCGAACACCGCGCGGATGCGTCCCTGCGTGAACAGCTCCTCGACGACCTCGCGGAACGTCGGCAGCATGCCGGCGTGGTGGGCCGCGAAGCCGCGCGAGATGCCGTCGACGAAGTCCCAGTAGCCGAGCACCGACAGGTCCTCGTCGGCCAGCCCGGCCACCCGCTCCTCGACGACCCGGCGATTGCGCTCGCCGTCGGCCTCCGGGATGAGGCGCATCCCGCTCGACAGCAGCTGACCGACCGCGGCCTCGCAGCCGGCGCGACTGAAGATGAACGTGATCGCCGGCAGCAGCCCCTCGCGGTCCAGGCGCGTCACGACCTCGGCGCGGGTGGCCCCACCACCGGGGCGCCCGCCTCGGGCGAAGCCGTTGCCGCCCTCGCCGCCTCCGGGACCGCGACCGCCGCCACCACCCCGCCGACCGCGTCCGGCCCAGTC
>JAEWFB010000157.1 GCA_023389095.1 Actinomycetes bacterium | reverse complement strand
TCGTGCACGCCCACATGACCGCGGCCGAGGTGGCGGCCGCGGCTGCCCTCGGCGGACTCGACGTGCCGCTCGTGGCCACCCAGCACTTCGCGCGGCCGGCCGGCAGCAACGCCGTGTCGGCGCTGGCCGCCGACCTCGCGGCCCGCCGGGTCCGGGCGCGGATCGCCATCAGCGAGCACGTCGCCCGCAGCATCGGCCGGCCCAGCACGGTCATCCACCCGGGCGTCGAGACGGTCGCGGCCACGCCGACCGCGGCCGAGCGCGAGCCCGTCGTCCTCGTGGCCCAGCGGTTCGAGCGGGAGAAGGAGACCGACGTCGCGGTCCGCGCCTTCGCGGCGTCGGGTCTCGCGGCTCGGGGCTGGCGGCTGCACCTGGCGGGCGACGGCGCCGACCGAACCGCCGTGACACGCCTCGTCGGGGAGCTGGGCCTCGCCGACGCCACGACCTTCCTCGGTCACCGCGACGACGTCGGGCGGCTCATGCTGCGGGCGTCCGTCCTCCTCGCGCCGTGCCGCATCGAGGGCCTCGGCCTCACGGTGCTCGAGGCCATGGCGGCCGCACTGCCCGTCGTCGCCGTCGCCGGCGGTGGACATCTCGAGACGTCCGGCTCCGTCGAGGGGGCCGCGCTCCACGCCCCGGGCGACGTCGACACGGCGGCGACGCTGCTGCGCGCCCTCGCCGACGACCCCGAGGGCCGTGACCGCTACGGCGCCGCGCTCCAGGCCGCGCAGCGCAGCGCGTTCACGCCCGCGCGCCAGGCCGACCTGACCGACCGGCTCTACGAGGCGGTGCTCTGATGGACCTCGTCGTCGCCTCGCTCGAGGCCTGGGACACCGTGTGGCGCCGCAACCAGCACCTCGTCACCGGTCTGCTGCGCGACGATCCGCAGCTGCGCGTGCTCTTCGTGGAGCCGGCCACCGACCCGCTCCACGCCGCCCTCGGGACGTCCCGCCCCCGTCGCGGGCGTGGCCTGCGCCGTGGCCCGGCGCTGCCCGGCGTCGGCGACGACGCGCTGTGGCTCTTCGAACCGACGAAGTGGCTGCCGCGACGCCTCGACTCCGGCGTCGACGACCGGTGGGCCCGCCAGGTGATCCGCGCCTCGCGGACGGTCGGCATGGCGGCACCGGCCCTGTGGGTCAACGACCCCGCGGGCGCCCTCCTCGTCGCGGCGACGACGTGGCCGGCCCTCTATGACATCACCGACGACTGGACGCTCGCCGACCGGGCCGTCGCCCAGCTCGACCGCGTCCGCGCCCAGGAGCAGGTGCTCCTCGAGCGGTGCGCCGAGGTCGTGGTCTGCTCCCCGGCCCTGGCCGCCAGCAAGGGGGTCGACCGGCCGATCACCTTGGTGCCCAACGGCGTCGACACCGCGGCCTACCGCGTCACGCACGAGCGCCCGGCCGACCTGCCACCCTCGCCCGTCGCCCTCTACGCCGGCACGTTGCACGCCGACCGCCTCGACGTGGACCTCTGCGTCGACCTCTGCGAGGCGCTCGACGGGCTCGCCGACGGACCCGGACGGTTCGTCCTCGTCGGACCGGACGCCCTGGACCACCGCGACTCCGAGCGGCTGCGCGAGGCCGGGGCGCACGTCCTCGGCGCGCGTCCGAGCGAGGCCGTGCCCGCGTACCTCCAGCACGCCGACGTCCTCGTCGTGCCGCACGTCGTCACGCCCTTCACCGACAGCCTCGACCCCATCAAGCTCTACGAGTACGCGGCAGCCGCACGTCCGGTCGTGTCGACGCCGGTGGCCGGGTTCCGCGACAGCGACGACCCGCTCGTGCGCTCGGCAGACGGTGCCGGGTTCATCCTCGCCGTCGCCGAGACCCTCACCGGCACAACGGGGCCCGCGGCCGCCGGCCCGCTCGACCCGCTCGACCCGCGCGACCAGAGCGACCCGCGCACGGTCCGGCTGCAGACGGTCGACTGGCACGACCGCGTGCAGCGGATGCGCGAGGTGCTCGACCGGCTCGGCGGTGCGTCGTGACGCCCGCCTCCTTCGTCGTGCGCGCGCTCGGACGTCGGATCCGGGTCACCCTCGATGCCGCGCTGCTCGACGAGGCCCGGCACGTGTGGCACCTCTGCCTCGAGGACGGCGTCGACGCCGACACCCCTGTCGACGCCGAGGTGCACCACGCGCCGCCCGTGCCCCTCGCCGCGAACGGCGCCTCCGCGCCGAACGCGCGGACGGCCTCGCTGCAGGAGCTGACCCAGAGCATCACCCACGCCGCCATCGGCACCGCCGCGGGGGAGCTGCTCATGCTGCACGCGGGCGCCCTGTGCGACCCGGGCACCGGTGCAACCCTCGTCTACGCCGCACCCGGTGGGACGGGCAAGACGACGGTCACGAGCACGTTCGGCCCCGGCCGCGGTTACCTCACCGACGAGACCGTCGGGCTCACCCGCGACCTCACCGTGCGGGCCTACCCGAAGCCGCTCTCGGTGCGTCGCGGCGACACGGCGTTCCTCAAGCACGAGACGGCGCCGGGCGACCTCGGGCTCACCTCGCCCGTGGTGCGCCCCTGGCTGGCTGGCCTCGTCGCCCTGCGCCGGGACGGAAGGCCGGGCGCCCCGGTCGAGGTCGAGGAGGTCGGGCTGCTCGACGCCCTCGTCCTGCTCGCGCCCGAGACCTCGTCGCTGGCGCGGCTCGACGGTCCCCTCCGGTGGCTCGCCGACGCCGTCGAGGCGGCCGGGGGTCTGCGCGTCCTGCACTTCGCCGACGCGCCCGATCTCGAGCCGGTCGTCACCGAGGTCCTCGGGAGGTCGCGGTGAGCGGGTTCGGGGCGCAGTCGCGCGTCCGCCTCGGTCCGGTCGTCGACGTCCTGACGACCGACGAGGGGACGGTCGCCCTCGTCGCGCGGGCGGTCGGTCACCAGGTGGTGCGGGTGTCCGACCTCGGCGCTGTCGTCCTCGAGCTGCTCGCCGGCGGGGAGGCGACCGTCGCGCAGGTGGCGGCCGAGCTCGTCGACGTCTACGGCGCACCGCCTGACTCCGATCCCGTCGAGGCCACGGCCCGAGCCCTCGAGGACATGTCACGAACTGGCCTGATATCAGCCGAAATACCGCCCCGCGACATCCCGGAGAATTGCCCGTCTTCGCCGTGAAACCGCTGGTCAGGGGCCTGTTTCCGGTTACAGTCGAATCGTTCTCCGGGGGGAAAACATCGAGTGGGGGGAAGTACTCATGTCCGACTACCAGGGCGTCGTCACGACGTCTCCGAGCCGGCGCTCCGTCGTCAAGGGCGCCGCGTGGGCGGTGCCCGCGATCGCGGTCGCGTCGGCCGCCCCGACGGTCGCGGCCTCGGCCGGGTTCCTGACGTTCACCGGCAGCGCGTGCAAGCTGCCCGGCAGCTCGTCGAGCAGCTACAAGGGCTACGTCTTCGAGATGCTCGCGCACAACGCGACGGGGCCGCTGCCGCGCGACGCCGTCACCGTCATCGACAGCATCACGATCCAGGGCATCGCCGACCCGGGCGGCTACAAGGTCGTCGTCAAGGACAACATCGGCGGCTGCTCCTGCGGTCCGTGCGGATCCGACCCGAACCACGAGTTCTGCACCGCGGACGGCGTGGCCAACCAGCGCATCCTGCTCTACACGTCCTCGAACGTCACCGGTAACAGCGCGAACTCCGTGGTCACCGTGACCTATCGCGTGTTCGACTGCAACAACACGTCCAGCTGCGGCACCGCCGGCCCGACGCAGACCACGTCGACCACGATCGCCTCGACGCCCACGGCCCAGGAGAACGGCGGGGGCAACTGCAAGATCTCCGGCATCTTCCCGCTCCCCGCCTGAGGAGCGGCCGGAGCAGTCTTCGGGGCCGACTCACCGCGACGGCGCGGACATCACCCGGTGTCCGCGCCGTCGGCGTGTCCCCTCAGGTGAGGGCGCCGAGCTGTTCGCGGATCTCGTCGACGAAGGCCGGCACGTCCGCACTCCCGGTCACCGGGCCACCGGCGAGCAGGCCGTCCGCGCCGAGCAGCAGTGCCGAGGGGGTGCCCCAGAAGCCGAAGGTGTCGCGGAGCCGCTCGCGCGGGTCGTGGACCGATTGCGGCTCCTCGGTCGAGGTGAGCGCCCCCTCGCCGGGCGGCACGCCCAGGACGAGCCGCACGTCGACGGCAGGCAGCTCGGCGCGCCAGCGAGGAGCGGCCGCGATGACGTCCTGGCAGCTGCCGCAGCCCTCGGAGACGACCAGCAGCAGCTGGGCTCTCACCCGCGACAGCTGACGCAGGTCGGTCTCGGTGCCGTCGCCGAGCAGGACCGGCAGCGACGGCGTCCGCCACCGCACGTAGTCCTCGTCCTCCATGTCGAGCGTCTCGGGGGCCGGTCGCGTGGCCGAGGAGGTCTCACCGTGAGCGACCGTCGCGCCGGCGACGAGCCACGTCGTGAGGGCCGCCGCCCCGGCCGCGGCGAGCCACGCCCAGGCGTCGGGGGCGAGACGGCTGACGACCGAGCCACCGTCAGCCGGGCCGGCGACGAGCACGAGGTTCAGCATGGCGAGGACGAGCAGCCAGGCGTTGCGCACGACGGTGCGGTGCGTGATGCGCCCCGGTGCGAACTCGCCGAAGCACGCGCAGTCCACCGGCACCTCGAAGCCGAGCGCCCGGACGACGAGTGCGAGGTAGGTCGCGAAGAGCAGGACCGCGGCGACTGCGGCGACGACGGAGAGGGCCCCGCCGGCGGCGACGAGCAGCACGGCGAGCAGCAGCTCGCCCCACGGCAGCGCCTCGACCACCGGCCGCCGCCGCAGCAGGACGGGCACGCGCAGGTCGCGGAAGGCCTCGGCCGAGCGGCTTGGCGACCGCAGCTTGCCCACCGCGCTGACGACGAGGACGACCGCCAGGACCACGGGGGCGATGGCGAGAGCGTCGGTCGGCACCTCGCGATTGTAGGCAGCGCCCCTCGCCCGATCAGCCCGGTTCG
>JAEWFB010000100.1 GCA_023389095.1 Actinomycetes bacterium | reverse complement strand
GGTAGAGCGCGTTGACGCCGGGGATCATCATCAGTACGGGCTCGGCCAGGTACAGGTAGCCGACCACGACGCACACGGCAGCGACCTGGTTGCGGAGCAGCGCGCCCACGCCGGTGCCGACAAGGAGGTTCACCCCCATCGCGACGCCGATGCGGGCGAGCAGCGCCAGCACTGTGGGAGCGGGCAGGCCCAGCGACACGCCACGCGCGGCGGCGACGGTGAACAGCGCCACCGCGGCGGACCCGGCCAGGGCGATCCCGTAACCGAGGCCGACGATCGCGTGGGTGGCGAGTTTGGCGGCGAGCACCCGCCCTCGGCGCGGCGCGAACATGAACGTGACGGCGGCGGTGCCGTGCCGGTACTCCGACGTCGCCGCGAGGGCGCCGGCGGCGGCCGGCACGAAGGCGGTGAAGCCGAGGATGCCGAGGATGGACCGCAGGCCTTCCTCGGTGTGCAGGCCGGGCATCGGCGGGTCGAAGTTCTCCGGCCCGACAAGTGCCATCAGCCCGACCAGGCCGCCGCCGAGCGCGACGGCGGCGAGCAGCAGCCCGGTCCACATGCGGGTGGCCAGGACCCGGCGTAGTTCCGCTCTGAGCAGGTTCATCGGGCCTCCGCCGGGTCTGTGGTCAGGTCGAGGAAGAGCTGTTCGAGGCTTGTGGTCTCGGTGACCAGCTCGTGGATCCGCAGCCGGTGGTCGGCGGCGAGGTCGGCGACGCGCGGCGCGTCCAGTCCGCGTACCCGCAGGCGGTCGGGCCCGGCGGCCTCGACGGACCCGGCGGCGGCCGTCAGCGCGGTGGCCAGGGCCTCCGCGTCCGGCGAGGTGACGAGCACCGTCGGCGGGCCGGTGAGCCGGGACCACGGTCCGGCGGCGACGAGTTCACCGCGCCGGATCACCACCACGTCGTCCACCACCTGCTGGACCTCGTGCAGGACGTGGCTGGAGACCAGCACGGTGCGGCCCTCGTCGGCGAGCCGGCGCAGCAGGCCGCGCAGCCACGACATGCCTTCCGGGTCCAGGCCGTTCGACGGCTCGTCGAGCAGCAGGACGCGGGGGTCGCCGAGCAGCGCCGTGGCGAGGCTGAGCCGTTGGCGCATACCGGTGGAGAACCCACGGGTACGACGGTCGGCGGCCTGCGCGAGGCCCAGCAGATCCAGCAGTTCCGCGACCCGGCTGTCCGGGCAGCCGGCCATCGCGGCGTAGACACCCAGGTGGTCCCGGGCGGTGTGGCCGGGGTGGAACGCGTTGCCGTCGAACACCGCGCCGACGGTCCGCGACGGCTGGGCCAGCCGGCCGTACGGCTGCCCGCCGATAGTGGCGGCGCCGCTGGTGGGCGTCACCAGTCCGGTCAGCATGCGCATCGTGGTGGTCTTGCCGGCGCCGTTCGGGCCGAGGAAGCCGGTGACCGCGCCGGGTCGTACGGTGAACGTCAGGTCGCGTACGGCGGTGACGTCGCCGTAGCGCTTGGTCAGGCCCGACGCCTCGATCGCCAGTCGGTCGCCGGTCATGGCCGGCTCCCCGTCGCCCGCCCGATCGCCTCGGCCAGGTGCGACGCGGCCGGGTCGGAGACGACGACCTCGTCGAACTCCCCGCCGGCCGCCGCGCGGTCCAGCACCAGGTGCAGACCGGGCTGACCGCGCCGGGCCGCCACGAGCTGCCGGGGACCGCCGAAGATGCCCCAGACGCCGACCTTGGCGAAGCCGGACACCGTGTATCCGCGCCGGGCGCCACGGGCCAGCCGGATCGGCTCGTCCACCGGAGCGGCGTACCGCACGGCGGCCAGGCGCAGCGTGAACCGCTCCCGCCCGACCCACATCCGTTCCCATCCGGTGAACCGGATGTCGATCACATCGCGGTCAAGCGTTACCGAGGCCATCAGTCGTCGCCCTTCGTCGTGTCGGAGTCGTGCGCTGACGTGTGCGTGTGCGTGTGCGTGTGCGTGTCGCCGGGGGTCGCCGGGCGCTCGGCGGGCATCAGGACGGTGGCCAGCAGCCGGGGGATCCGTCCGTCGCCGGGGCCTCGGGCGAGCAACGGGCCGACCAGCGCGTTGAGCCCGGCCGCGAACTCGTGCAGCTCGGCGTCGGTCAGGTGCAGGACGAGCTGCTGGTATCCGACGCCGTCGGCGACGAAGTCGACGGACTCCCGGGCGAGGTAGCGGGAGAACTCCGACAGCAGACTCGACACGAACGCGGTGAAGTAGCGCGCGTGGTCCTCCGGCGTCGCCGTCGCCAGGGCCGCCGGGTCCAGCGCGGCGCCGTGCGCGGGCAGCGCGTACACCCGCTCGACGGCCCCGCGGACCTTGCGCTCCTGCACCACGTCGAGCATCCCGGTCTGCACGAGCGTCGCCAGGTGCCGGTAGAGGGTGGCCTGCGGGACGTCGGGCAGCAGCTCGACCAGGTCGTGCGTGGTCACCCGGGCACCGGCGACCGCGCGCAGGATGCGGATCCGCACCGGGTGCAGCGCGATCTCCGCCCACCGCTCCATCGACATCGTCACGCCACAGACGTTATCACTATCGAGAACGATAATGGTAGGGCGGGTAGTGACGGTGACCGCCGACAGCAGCCGTCAGGCGGGCGGGCGGGTGTGGTGGGCCAGCACCCGCGCGAGCAGCCGGGTCAGCTCCGCGCGCTCATCAGGCGACAGTGGCGCGAGAAGCTCGTCCTGCACGGCGGCGAGTCGCTTCTCCAGCCGCCGCAACTGCCGCCGCCCGGCCGCGGTGATGGTGACGACGTTGCGCCGCCGGTCGGCCGGGTCCGGGCTGCGGGTGACGAACTCCCGCTCGGCGAGTTCGTTGAGCGCCGCCACCACGTCGCTGACGTGGATGCCGCTGCGCCGGCCGAGCGCCGCCTGGCTGGCCGGGCCGAACTCGTCGAGCGTGGCGAGCAGCCGGAAGTGGTAGCCCCGGGCGTCGACCGCCGCGAGCCCGTCGCCCACCAGTCGCCCGGCGCGCACGGCGGTCTGGGTGATGAGCCAGCTCGGCAGGCCGGCCAGGCGGGTCGGTACGAGGTCCGGCTCGGAGTTCTCCACCTGCCCAGCCTAGCCGAAAACGTTGGCGCCCCCAACGATCTGCGCTATCGTTCGTCG
>JAEWFB010000078.1 GCA_023389095.1 Actinomycetes bacterium | reverse complement strand
CGGTCTTCGTCACGGCATGCATGGGCCTCATCCTCGCACTCCTGCCGGACCCGCCGGGAACCCGGCGAGGGCCTGCGCCGCGACCTGACAGACTGACGCCATGAGCACCCTCAAGGAGCAGCTGAAGGCCGACCTCACCGCCGCTATGCGCGAGCGAGACCAGGTGCGGGCCGGCTCGATCCGCATGGCCCTCACTGCCGTGACGAACGAGGAGGTCGCCGGCAAGGAGCACCGCGAGCTGTCCGACGACGACGTGCTCAAGGTGCTGACCAAGGAGGCGAAGAAGCGTCGAGAGGCCGCCGAGGCCTACACCGGCGCCGGCCGCGCCGAGCTCGCCGCCAAGGAGGAGGCCGAGCTAGCGGTGCTCGAGACCTACCTGCCGAAGCAGCTCGGTGACGACGATCTCGAGTCGATCGTGCGCGAGGCCGTCACGGCGTCGGGCGCCACCGGGATGCCGCAGATGGGCCTGGCGATGAAGGCCGCGAACACCGCCGTCGCGGGACGCGCGGAGGGCGGCCGCGTCGCTGCCGTCGTCCGCCGCGTCCTCGCCGGCTGACGCGCCCGGCAGCCAGCAGGTACGACGACGGGGCCGACGCATCGCGCGTCGGCCCCGTCGTGGTGTCGCTGGCCCGGTCAGCCGTGGCCCGGTGGCTTGGTGGGTTTGCCGTTGCCGTTGCCGTTCCCGTTGCCACCTCCGCCGGGGTTGACGACCGTCGGTTGGGGCGCGGGCTGTCGTTGGCCCCCGCGTGAGGTGTAGATCGTGATGTAGCTGCCCGGCGCGGCCTGGCCGTACGGGGAGGTGCCGGCGACCATGCCCTGCGGGACGCCCGAGCTCATCGAGCCGCCGACGCCGGCGGAGAACCCGGCGCCCTGCAGAGCCGCGATGGCCTCGGTGACGCTCATGCCCGTGACGCCGGGGATGCTGGCCTGGCCGTTCGCCGTGGTCTGGGCGCTGCCCTTGGTGTACTTGGAGCTCGGCTCTCCGAAGTTGACGATCGGCTGGCCGGCGAGGGTCTGGTTCATGATCTGCTTCCAGATCGGCGCGGCGATCGCGGCGCCGTGCATGACCGGGTAGAACTGCCCGCCGACGGTGATGTTCTTCATGACGCGGGTGATCGGGTCGTACGGGGTGCCGACCCAGACGGCCGTGACCAGCTGCGGCGTGTAGCCGACGAACCACGACTCGTTGTTGCCGTTGGCGGTACCGGTCTTGCCGGCCGACTGGCGCTTGCCGTCGTCGAGCTGGTTCCGGATGCCCGAGCCGTGGGTCATGTTGTACTCGAGGAACTTGTCGGTGGCCTTGATGACGTCGGGGTCGGCCACCTGCTGGCAGGCGGTCTTGGGCAGCGCCACGTTCTTGCCGGCCACGACGAGCTTGGTCACGGCGACCATCGGGCACTTCTTGCCGTCGGCCGCGAGCACGCCGTAGGCGTGGGCGACACCCTGCGGCGACACGTCGGAGGCGCCGAGGATGTACTGCGGTGCGTACCGCCCGACGGGCTCGCCGTCGGCCTGGTGCAGGCCGAGGCGCAGCATGGTGTCGCGCACCTTGCAGCCGCCGAGCTGCTCGGACAGGGCGACGAAGGCCGTGTTCGTCGACTTGGCGGTGGCCTCCATCAGGCTGATCCTGCCGCCGGCGAACGGCGAGTCGTTGTACACCCTCCACTCACCACCCGGTCCGCAGTTGGCGGTGCCGCCCGGCCACTCCTTCGGCGTGTAGACGGCCTGCGAGTTGCCTCCGGCGCCCTTGGCGTTGACCGACGAGCTCGTGGTCATGCCGGACTCCATCGCGGTGACGAGGGCGAACGCCTTGGCCGTCGAGCCGAACTGGAAGCCCCCGGACCCGCCGTACTTCTTGTCGAGGGCCCAGTTGATGCTGGTCTCGCCCCCGGAGTCCTTGGTGACGGAGTACCTGGTGTTCTGCGCGAACGCCTTGACCTCGCCGGTGTTCGGGTCCGCGACGTAGGCCGCCGCGCCGATCCGCTCGTGGTTGCCGATCGGCACCTTCTTGGTGACCTCGCGCTGGGCGATCTTCTGGACCCGCGGGTCGAGCGTCGTGGTGATGGTGATGCCACCCCGGTAGAGCGTGCGCTTGCGCTCCTCGACCGTCTTGCCCAGCTGCGGCATCGTCATGGCGTAGTTGACGATGAAGTCGCACCAGTACGGGTAGGGCGAGGCGAGGCACGTGCTCTTGGGGTTGGTCACCCGCAGGTCCTGCTTGATGGTGCGCTTCTTGGCGGCCGTCCACTGCTTGTCGTCGATGATCTTCAGCTCGTGCATGCGGTCGAGCACGACGTCGCGGCGCGCGAGGGCCCGCTGCGGGTTGTTGACCGGGTCGGTGGTGCCCGGGTTCTGCGTCAGGCCCGCGAGCAGCGCCGCCTGAGACAGGCTCAGCTTGCTGGCGTGGACGCTGAAGTAGTGCATCGAGGCGGCCTCGACGCCGTAGGCGCGGTCGCCGTAGTACACGAGGTTGAGGTAGCGCTCGAGGATCTGGTCCTTGCTCAGCTGCTTCTCGATGGTGATCGCGTACTTGAGCTCCTTGAGCTTGCGCATGTAGTCCTTGCGCACGGCGGCCTGGGCGGCGGCGGCGTCGCCCTCGGAGAGCGCGTTGTACTGGAGCGAGATCTTGACGTACTGCTGGGTCAGCGACGAGGCCCCGACCGAGCTGCCGCTGCGCAGGTTGGAGATGACGGCGCGGGCGGTGCCCTGCAGGTCGATGCCGCCGTGCTCGTAGAAGCGGTGGTCCTCGATCGCGACCTGTGCCTCACGCATGATCGGGGCCACGGCGCTCAGCGGCACGACGGTGCGGTTCTGCTCCTGCGGCGTCGCGATGACGGTGCCGTCGGCGGCGAGGATCTTCGAGGACTGGGCCAGCGGGTTCGTCGTGAACTCGCTCGGCAGCTCGTTGAAGACGTCGACACCGCTGCGCGCGAGCGCACCCGTCGCTCCGACGGCGGGCATCGCCAGGCCGGCTGCGAGGAGTCCCAGCACCAGGGCGGACGCAAGGAACGCCCCGAGCAGGCTGACGACGCCACCGATCGAGGTTGTGCGTGAGGACATGGGCCCAAGGGTAACGGCTGAGGGCCTGGTCACCGGATCTTCGCACGTCAGACGGTGGATCGGCGCAAGAACGTGGGGTCTTGGGCCGCCGCGACGGGTGTCCGGCATGGTCCGGAGTGACTAGTCACCTGCCGCAGGAAATGGTCCGTGCGGCCTATGTCGCGCTCCTCCTCCCGAGCCCTAATGTCTCGTTTTGGGCCGAAGGGGAGGTCCACCACATCAGGACCGGTGGGACGGTCCGTTGGCCGGCTCGGTTACTGGGAGGTTCCGAGCGGGGAGGGGAAATTGATCATGAGTGCTGTCGCAATCATCGACACGTGGGTCGACGACTGGGCTAGCCAGGCTCGCTGCTCGAGCCAGGACCCGGACGCGCTGTTCGTCCGGGGCAAGGCCCAGCACGACGCCAAGGCCGTCTGCAAGGGGTGCCCGGTCCTGGCCCAGTGCCTGGCCGAGGCCCTCGACAACCGGACCGAGTTCGGTGTCTGGGGTGGGATGACGGAGCGGGAGCGCCGCGCGCTGCTGCGCAAGCGTCCCGACATCGCGTCGTGGAAGACCGCTCTGCGGGCCGGCATGGCCGCGCAGTCTCGTCAGGCCTGAGCCTCACGTCACGCCCGCGCCGCGACGCGTCCGACTCGCCGGACGCGTCCGGCGCTCGCGTGCGTCATCGGCAGGTTCGTCCGATCGGCAGGCGACAGCGGCGGTCCTGATCCTCAGGACCCGGTGAGCGCTGCGCCGATCTCGCGCAGCCCGTCCAGGTCGTGCACGTCGCGGCCGAGGGCCGGCACGTGCACCACGGGGATTCCGGGGTGCGCGCGCGAGAACCGGTCGGCCAGCTCGTGCTGCCGCTGTGCCGTGCGCACGAGGTCGGCGTGCAGGCGCAGGAGGCCGGCGGCGGTCGTGGCCGACTTCGGCCCGTTGCCGTCCTCGAGCGCCTCGGCGACCGAGAGCGCCTTGCTGGGCGTCAGCCCGGTGGCCTCGACGCGTCCGATGCGGTTGACGACGAGCCCGGCCAGCGGCATGCCGTCGGCCTCGAGCCGGTCGACGAAGTAGGACGCCTCGCGCAGGGCGTCGCGTTCGGGGGCCGCGACGACGAGGAAGGCCGTGCCCTCCTCGGACAGCAGCCGGTAGGTCTCGTCGGCGCGCTCGCGGAACCCGCCGAACATCGTGTCGAGGGCGTTGACGAACGTCTGGACGTCGGTGAGCATCTGCCCGCCGAGGATCTTCGTCATCGCCCCGGTGACCATCTGGACGCCGACGCCGAACATCTTCAGGCCGGCGCGGCCGCCGGCCTTGGCCGGTGCGGTGAGCAGGCGGATGAAGCGCCCGTCGAGGAAGCTGCCGAGGCGGTTCGGGGCGTCGAGGAAGTCGAGGGCCGACCGCGACGGCGGGGTGTCGACGACGATGAGGTCCCACGGGGTGTCGGGGCCGCCGGCGGACGCCTTGAGCTGGCCGAGCTTCTCCATCGCCATGTACTCCTGCGTGCCCGCGAACGAGCTGGAGACCGCCTGGTAGAAGGGGTTGGCGAGGATCTGCTCGGCCTTGTCCGGGTCGGCGTGCGTGATGACGACCTCGTCGAAGGTCCGCTTCATGTCGAGCATCATCGCGTGGAGGCTGCCGCCGGCGGACGCGTCGATGTCGGTGACCGGGCGCGGCGTGTTGTCGAGCTCGGTGAGGCCGAGGGACTGCGCCAGCCGTCGGGCCGGGTCGATGGTCAGCACGACGACGCGGCGGCCGGCCTCGGCGGCCCGCAGCCCGAGCGCCGCGGCCGTCGTCGTCTTGCCGACGCCGCCCGAGCCGCAGCACACGACGATGCCGATCGACGCGTCGGCGACCAGCGCGTCGACGTCGAGCGCGGGCGCCGTCCGGGCGACCGTGTGCCGGCTGGTCGTCGCCGTCATGCCGGCACCTGCTCGTGGGCGAAGTGGGGCACGAGGACGTCGGCGAGCTCGCGGAC
>JAEWFB010000072.1 GCA_023389095.1 Actinomycetes bacterium | reverse complement strand
AGGTCGGGGTGGGTGTAGTCCAGGCCGGTGTCGATGTCGCCGACGAGGACGGACCGGTCACCCGTCGAGACCGCGTGCGCGGCCGGGGCGTTGATCTGGTTCATGTCCCACTGCAGGCCCGACAGCGAGTCGCCGGTGGGTGCCGTCGGTGCTGCGCCGGTCGGCGCCTGGGCACTCCCGGCGTCCGTTCCGGCGTCGGTTCCGGAGTCGACGCGTGTTGCGAACTTCGCTGTGGCAGAGACGCCTTCGACGCCCCTGGCCGACCGCATGGTCGCCGCGAACGACGCTGACGTCGACGAGGCGACAACGACCGAGATCGACGACCACGACGACACGACCCGGCCACCGGCGGCGGTGACCGCCCCGGCGGCGTCCGATACCGAGGATCCCGGCGACAGGACGACGAGATAGGTGGCGGCCCCGGTCGTCGACGTGGCGGCGGCAGGCGCGCCGGCGGCGACGAGTGGGGAGAGGCCCGTGAGGGCGAGGGCTCCGGCCGCGACGGTGGTCACGGCGCCGAGCAGTCGAGAACGTCCCCGAGAAGTGGTCCTGGACATGGGTCCTCACTTCCACGACGGTCGCGCGCGGCGCGCTCCGTCCCGGGCCGTCCACGTCGGCGGCCCTCTGCCGACGCTAGACCCGCCGTTCCCGGGCGTCCGTGGGTTCGCCCGAACGCGGACCGGCTCGCGGCCATCGTCCCTATTTGCCCGATCACGTTGCTCGTCGCTATTGCGTGGGTACGTCGGGAAGCGGTGCAGACGTGGCGCCGCACGCCAGCACCCACGGGTTCAGCCACGAGAGATCCAGCCACGAGCAAGGGAGACGTGATGAGTGAGGCCGTAGCGGCACGCAGCACGGAGGCGGTGCGCAGTCTGGTCCCGGCCCGGCTGGACCGGTTGCCCTGGACGAAGTTCCACTGGTCGGTGGTCGTCGGGCTCGGGGTCTCCTGGATCCTCGACGGCCTCGAGATCCAGATCGTGTCCGAGTCGGGGTTCCAGAAGTCGCTGGGGATGTCGGCGGCGCAGGTGGGCCTGACCGGCACCGTCTACCTCGTCGGACAGGTCGTCGGCGCGCTGACGTTCGGGCGCCTGACCGACCGGCTCGGGCGGCGCAAGCTGTTCATCCTGACGCTCGTCATCTACCTCGTCGGCTCGGGCCTGGCCGGCCTCTCGCCGAACATGTGGTTCCTCTGGGTGTGCCGGTTCATCGCCGGCATGGGCATCGGCGGCGAGTACACCGCGATCAACTCGGCCATCGACGAGCTCATCCCGTCGCACTACCGCGGCCGCGTCGACATCGCCATCAACGGCACGTACTGGTTCGGCGCCTTCTTCGGCGCCCTCGCCAACCTCTACCTGCTCAACCCCGACAACGTCGCCGAGAACATCGGCTGGCGCCTCGCGTTCTTCATCGGCCCGATCCTCGGCCTCTCGATCATCTACCTGCGGCGGCACATCCCGGAGAGCCCGCGCTGGCTGCTCACCCACGGCTACGCCGAACAGGCCGAGAAGACCGTCGACGAGATCGAGGAGCGGGTGCGCCGCGAAGGCGGTCAGCTCTCCGAGGTCGACGACAGCAAGGCCATCGTCGTCAAGGCGGAGGAGCGGATGGGGCCGAAGGTGCTCTGGGACGTCTTCGTCCACCGCTACGGACGCCGCACCGTCCTGGGCCTGACGATGATGGTGACGCAGAGCTTCCTCTACAACGCGATCTTCTTCACCTACGCGCTGGTCCTGACGAACTTCTACCACATCGACAAGGCCGGGACCTCGATCTACTTCCTGCCCTTCGCGCTCGGCAACCTCCTCGGGCCACTGCTGCTCGGGCACCTCTTCGACACCATCGGGCGTCGCACGATGATCTTCACGACGTACACCATCGCCGGCGTCGTGCTCCTGGTGTCGGCGTGGCTCTTCCACGCGAACGCGCTGACGGCGACGACGCACACGATCTTCTGGTGCGTGTCGTTCTTCTTCGCCTCGGCGGGGGCGTCGGCGGCCTACCTCACGGTGAGCGAGATCTTCCCGCTCGAGGTGCGCGGCCAGGCGATCTCCTACTTCTTCGTCGTGGCCCAGTGCGCGGGCGCGATCGCCCCGGTGCTCTACGGCGCCCTCATCGGTGAGGGCAAGGACCGCGGGCCGCTGACGTGGGGCTACGTCGCCGGCGCCGTCATCATGATCATCGGTGGCATCGTCGCCAAGGTCATCGGCATCGACGCGGAGCGCAAGTCGCTCGAGGACGTCGCCGACCCGCTGACCAAGGTCGACGCGTCAGAGGCGGCGGCGTGAACGTCTCGGACCTCGCCCGGCTCGGGCGTCCGTTCACCATCGTCGTCGGGGTGAGCCCGACGAGCGGCTCACCGGGCGCGCTCCGCTGGGCCGTCGAGGAGGCCGCGGCCCGACGCGGACGCGTCGTCGCGGTCCGGGCCTGGCGCCCGCACGCCCCCGAGACCGCGACGGGAGGCCGGCTCCCGTCGGTCATCGCCGACGACAGCGCCCGCGACGACGAGGCCGGTCGGCTGGCCAACGACGTCGCGGCGGTGCTCGGGCGCGACCACGTCGTCGAGACGCGCGTCGTCGCCGGCAAGCGTCGTGCGGTGCTCGTCGAGGAGAGCCGTGAGGCCGACCTCGTCGTCATCGACGCCGGCACGTCGGCCGAGGTCGGGGCGCGCTGGCTCGGCAGCCGGCTCGTGCGTGCGGCGCTGTGCCCGGTCGTCGTCGTGCCACCGTCGTTGGGCGGCCGCGGGCCGAGCGCCTTCGGTGCGGCAGCGGGCACGTTCGCCCGCTCGGTCGAGCGGGCTGCCGGCACCGCCGGTCGCCCGGGCTTCCAGCGTCCCCCGGGCGGGCGCGACGGAGACTGAGCACGACTGGAGCAGTGGGGTGCCCGGATGCGGGGAGCTGTCGCATCCGGGCACCGTCGTTCACCGGAGACGGTCACCGGATGACCATGACGGGGCAGGGCGCGTCGTGGACGACGCGGTGGCTGACCGAGCCCAGGAGCATGCCGGTGAAGCCGCCATGCCCACGGGAGCCGACGACGACGAGACCGGCCCCGACGCGGCTCGCGTGCGCGGCGATGGAGGCGCCCGGTGGGCCGTCGAGAACGGCCTCGACGACGGTCAGGCCGGGGTGCGCCACGCGGACCCGGTCCGCGAGCGCGGCGACCACGGCCGTCGTGGCGGCGCTGGTCTCCTCGGTGACGTCACGCACCCACGTGGCCGGGACCGGGAAGGACGCCGGAGCCGGGTCGGCGGCCCAGATCGCCGCGGACGGCAGGTCGTGGACGGCCACGACGTGCAGGTCGGTCTCGGCGGCAGCGGCGAGGGTCGCTGCGGCATCGAGCGCCCGGCCGGCGCTCTCGGACTCGTCGACGCCGACGAGGACCGGGTGTCCGGGACCGGCGTGGACCGTCTCCTCGCCGCGCACGACGACGACGGGGCAGTGGGCGTGCGCGGTCACCGCGTACGCCGTCGACCCGAGCAGCCCGGCCCGCGCGTCGCCACGGCCCCGGGAGCCGGTGACGACGAGGTCGGCGTGCCGCGAGGCCTCGACGAGCTCCGCGGACGGGCTGCCGACGACCGACACGGCGTGCACCCGCGAGCGGTCGAGCTCCTTGGCGGCGCGCTCGACGGCCTCCTCGACCAGCCCCTCGGTCATCTCCTCGTACAGCTGGGCCGACGGACCCGAGTCGTAGGCGCCCGCCGTCGCGGCGGCGCTGAGCCCGATGGCGTGCACGATCGTCAGCGGACGGTCGTCCCGGCGCGCCGTCTCGACGGCCCAGTCGAGGGCCAGGCGTGCTCCCGGCGAGCCGTCGTAGCCGACGACGACGCCGTGCGACGTCGTCGCGTCGCCTTCGGCGCTTGCGGTGCTTGCGGTGCTTGCGGTGCTTGCGGTGCTTGCGGTGCTCATCGGGGGCCCTCCCACGGACGCGGTCGGGGCCGCGTGCTCCGGCCACCTCCATCGTCCTGCCCCCGCCCGTTCGCGCCGGACACCTGTGAGCCCCGGAACACTGCGGCGTGCGTCACGCGGCTCGTAGCATCGGGGCATGACGCTCCTCGAGCGTGGCGAGCAGCTCCGCGCGGTCGCGGGCTGGCTCGACGACGCAGCCGCCGGGCACGGCCGGCTCGTCTACGTCGCCGGAGAGGCGGGCATCGGCAAGTCCACCTTCGCGGCCCACGTCGTGGCGCAGGCGGCCGACCGGGCCCGGGCGCTCGTCGGGCAGTGCGACGGGGCGGCCACGCCGGCCCCGCTCGGTCCGCTCGCCGACATGGTGCCGGGGCTGCCGCCGGGCACCTGGCCGCCGGACGCGTCACGCCACGAGGTGTTCACGCGCCTCGTGGAGGTGCTGCGCGCTCCCCCGCACCCCGAGCCGTACCTGCTCGTCGTCGAGGACGCGCACTGGGCCGACGAGGCGACGCTCGACCTGCTGCGCCACCTGGCGCGTCGGGTCCACGCGTGCCGTGCCCTGGTGCTCGTGACGTACCGTCCCGAGGACGTCGGATCGGCGTCGGGACTGCGGGTCGTCCTCGGCGACACGGCGTCGGCCGACGGCACACGGCGCGTCGACCTCCCACCGCTCACCGTCGAGGGGGTGACGGCGCTGACCGACGCGTACGCCGCCGAGCACACGACGGCCGTCGTCCCCGACGCACGCCGGCTGCACGACGTCACCGGCGGCAACGCCTTCTTCGTCACCGAGGTGCTCTCCGGGAGCGCGGCCACCCTGCCGCCGACGGTCCGCGACGCCGTGCTCGCCCGGGTGGCGCGGCTCGACGAGGCCGCCCAGCGGGCCCTGGAGCTCGTCGCGCTGGC
>JAEWFB010000680.1 GCA_023389095.1 Actinomycetes bacterium | reverse complement strand
GCGTCGTCGACGCCACCGTGGCTCGCGGCGTCGATCTCGATGACGTCGACGCTGCCGGATCCGCCACGCGCCAGGGCCACGCAGGAGTCGCAGGTGCCGCAGGGGGTGGGGGTCGGGCCCTGCTCGCCCGACGACGCCGGCAGCAGGATGCGCGCGCAGATCAGCTCGAGCTGCATGCGCGGCGCGGTGGCACCCGTCATCTCGGTGAGGCCGGTGTTGACGATGTCGGCCGCGCGGGACAGGGCCCCCGGCCCGAACGCCGCCTGCTGCACCCGCATCCGCTCGAGCTGGTCCTCGGGCACCCCGCGCAGCACCTGGGCCGCGCCCTCCTGGACCGCGGCCACGACGATGAGGTCGCGGAGCCGCTCGAGGAGGTCCTCGATGAACCGCCGCGGGTCGTGGCCCGACTCGATGACCTTGTCGACCTGGCGGAAGGTGGCCGCCCCGTCGCCGGCCGCCAGCGCGTCGATGGTGCTGTCGAGCAGCTCGCCGTCGGTGAACCCGAGCAGCGACACCGCGCTGTCGTAGGTCAGCCCCTCCGGGCCCGAGCCGGCGATGAGCTGGTCGAGAACGGAGAGCGAGTCACGGACCGAGCCGCCCCCGGCGCGCGTGACGAAGCTGAGCACGCCGGGCTGGGTCGCGACCTGCTCCTGCTCGAGGAGGTGCTCCATGTAGGCGGTCAGCTTGGCCGGCGGGACGAGCCGGAACGGGTAGTGGTGCGTGCGCGAGCGGATCGTGCCGATGACCTTCTCGGGCTCGGTGGTCGCGAAGACGAACTTCACGTGCTCGGGCGGCTCCTCGACGATCTTGAGCAGCGCGTTGAAGCCCTGCGGCGTCACCATGTGCGCCTCGTCGATGATGTAGATCTTGAACCGACTCTGCGCCGGGCCGTACGAGGCCCGTTCGCGCAGGTCGCGGGCGTCGTCGACGCCACCGTGGCTCGCCGCGTCGATCTCGATGACGTCGACGCTGCCGGTGCCGCCGCGCGCGAGCGCGACGCACGACTGGCAGGTGCCGCACGGGGTCGGCGTCGGGCCCTCCTCGCAGTTGAGGCAGCGGGCCAGGATGCGGGCGCTCGTCGTCTTGCCGCAGCCGCGCGGCCCGCTGAACAGGTAGGCGTGGTTGACCCGCCCCGTGCGCAGCGCCTGCATGAGCGGCTCGGTGACGTGCTCCTGGCCGATGACGTCGGCGAAGCTCTCGGGCCGGTAGCGGCGGTACAGGGCGGTGGCCATGCACGGAACCCTAACCGTCCGGACCGACGCCGGTCTGCCCGGTGAACAGGTCCTGACGGTTCGCCCACGGTTCGCCGACAACCGCCCGATTGGGGTGGTGGCTGTCGGTGGGCCGACCTAGGGTCGAAGGCACTCCGGTCCGGGTGCAACCAGCGCTGTCAGCGACCGCCAGGAGGAGGTCACCGATGCCCGATCCGACACCCGACGCCGCACCCGGCGCGTCGCCACCAGCCTCGCTCGCAGCCCCAGCAACGCACGAGTGGGACGCCGACACGATCGTCGCCCGGTACGACGAGGTCCGGGCCCACACCGAGCAGCTCGCCGCCCCGCTGTCCCCCGAGGACCAGACCGTCCAGTCGATGCCCGACGTGTCTCCGACCAAGTGGCACCGGGCCCACGTCACGTGGTTCTTCGAGACGTTCGTCCTCGCCGGCCACGAGCCCTCCTTCGCGCCCTACCAGGACCGCTACTGGTTCCTCTTCAACAGCTACTACGAAGGCGTCGGCCCGCGGTACGCGCGGCCGAACCGCGGCCTCATCAGCCGCCCCGGCGCCAACGACGTCGGGCTCTACCGCGACAACGTCGACGCCCGCATGCGCGACCTCGTGCAGGCCCTCGACGGCGGCGCGCTCGAGAAGCTCGCCTCGACCATCGAGCTCGGCTTCCACCACGAGCAGCAGCACCAGGAGCTGCTCCTCATGGACATCAAGCACGTGCTGTCGCTCAACCCGCTCCAGCCGGCCTACGCGGGCACCCCGAGCCCGCCGTCCGAGCCCGACGCGCTCGGCTGGGTCGACGTCGAGGGCGGCCTCGTCGAGATCGGCCACCGCGGCGGCGCCTTCTCCTTCGACAACGAGCTGCCCCTGCACCAGGCCTGGCTCGAGCCGTACCGGCTCGCCGACCGCCTCGTCACCAACGGCGAGTGGCTGAGGTTCATGGCCGACGGCGGCTACGACCGGCACGAGCTGTGGCTCTCCGACGGCTGGGGCCGGGTCCGCACCGAGGGCTGGCGGGCGCCGTTCTACTGGACCGAGGTCGACGGCATCTGGTTCGAGCACACGCTGAGCGGCACGTGGCCGGTCAACCCCGGCCTGCCGGTCAGCCACGTCAGTCACTACGAGGCCGACGCGTACGCCACGTGGGCGGGCAAGCGACTGCCCACCGAGGTCGAGTGGGAGCACGCCGTCGTCGCCGACGGCCAGGCGCACGCGCCGGGCGCCGATGCGTCCACGAGACCCGACGCATCCAGCCCCGACGCGTCGGCCAACCTCGCCGACACCGTGACCTTCCACCCGCGTCCCGCCGGGCCGGCCACCGGGCACCTGCGCCAGGTGTACGGCGACTGCTGGGAATGGACGTCCTCGGCCTACCTCGCCTACCCCGGCTACCACCCGCCGGCCGGGGCGATCGGCGAGTACAACGGCAAGTTCATGTCGGGGCAGATGGTGCTGCGCGGCGGCTGCGCGCTGACACCGCCGGGCCACGCCCGCGCCACGTACCGCAACTTCTTCCCGCCCGGGTCGCGCTGGGCACTGTCCGGCGTCCGGCTCGCCGACGGGGGCGTGCGGTGAGCGCGCCGCACGGCTCCGGCGGGCACGAGCCGGTCGTCACCGTGGCGCTCGACCCCGACTGGGCCGCCGGCTCCCTCGTGTCCGACGTGCGGCGCGGGCTCGGCTCGCAGCCGCGGACCCTGCCGCCCAAGTGGCTCTACGACGACGCCGGGTCGAGCCTCTTCGACGAGATCACCCGCCTGCCCGAGTACTACCCCACCGAGCGCGAGCGCGAGATCCTGCGCGACCACGCCGCCGACATCGTCCGGGCCTGCGACGCCACCACGGTCGTCGAGCTCGGCAGTGGCACCAGCGACAAGACGCGCACCCTGCTCGACGCGTTCACCTCGGTCGGCCACCTCGAGCGGTTCGTGCCCGTCGACGTGTCCGAGCAGACCCTCCGCGACGCCGCGGCGATGCTGTGCGAGCGCTACCCGGGCCTGCGCGTCGAGGCCCTCGTCGGCGACTTCACCCTGCACCTCGGCCACCTGCCGAACGGCGGGCGGCGGCTCGTCGCTTTCCTCGGCGGCACCATCGGGAACTTCTACGTCGAGGAGCGCGCCGCGTTCCTCGGGGCCCTCGCCGACAGCCTCGAGCCCGGCGACTGGTTCCTGCTCGGCACCGACCTCGTCAAGAGCACCGACCGGCTCATCGGCGCCTACGACGACCCGGGCGGTGTCACGGCGGCCTTCGTCACCAACTGCCTCCACGTGCTCAACCGCGAGCTCGGGGCCGACTTCGACGTCGACGCCTTCTCCTACGTGCCGTTCTGGGACCCCCGCCAGGAGCGGATGGACCTGCGGCTGCGGGCCGACATGCCGCAACGGGTCACCGTGCCCGGGGCCGACCTCGTCTTCGACCTCGCGCACGGCGAGGAGATCCGCGTCGAGATCTCGACGAAGTTCCGGCCCGAGCGGCTCGCCGGCGAGCTCGGGGCCGCCGGCTTCCGCGTCGAGCGCACGTGGACCGACGCCGCGGGCGACTTCGCGCTGACCCTGGCCCGCCGGGAGGGCTGACCTCCCCACCCGAGCGAAAGATCAGTTCGTCCCGATCCCGATCGAAAGAGCAGCTCGTCCCCGACGGCGAATCGGAACGGGCCGGTCGGCCGGGACGAGCTGCTCTTTCGATCGTGGAGGGCCGCGGATGGTTGGGTGCCGGCGGTTTGGCAGACTGGGCGCTCGAGTACGACACGACGTAGGAGACGCCGCATGACCCCTCGCACCCTCTACCGACGCCTCGCCGCCGCCGAGGTGGTCACCTGGGCCCTGCTGCTGCTCGGGATGGTCCTCAAGTACGTGACGCGCACGACCGACCTCGGGGTACGCGTCTTCGGCCTCGCGCACGGCGTCGTCTTCATCGCCTTCTGCCTCGTCACCCTGCTGCTCTGGGTCAACCAGCGTTGGACCCTGCGCGAGGCCGCGCTCGGGCTGCTCAGTGCGGTGCCGCCGTTCCTCACGGTCTGGTGGGAGCGACGCCTCGAGCGCCGGAGGCGTCTCGACGGCGGGTGGCGCCTCGGCCGCGGCGGTGTGCAGCCGACGACACCGGCCGAGCGCCTCGTCGCCGCGCTGCTCGCGCGCCCCGGCGTGGCC
>JAEWFB010000669.1 GCA_023389095.1 Actinomycetes bacterium | reverse complement strand
CCCACGGTCTGGGCGTTGAGGAACTGGCGCACGACCGGCTCCTCCGAGGACAGGAGCATCTCGCGCGGCCCGAACATCGCCAGGTGCCGGTGGTAGAGCAGGCCGATGTTGTCGGGCACGGTGCGCGCGGTGTTGATGTCGTGCGTGACGATGAGGAAGGTGGCGTCGATCTGCGCGTTGAGGTCGATGAACAGCTGGTTGATGTAGGAGGTGCGCACCGGGTCCAGGCCCGAGTCCGGCTCGTCGATGAGCAGGATCTCGGGGTCGAGCACGAGCGCCCGGGCCAGCCCGGCGCGCTTGCGCATGCCGCCGGAGATCTCGCCCGGGAGCTTTCCCTCGGCGCCGGAGAGGCCGACGAGGTCCATCTTCTCGGTGACGATCCGCCGGATGTCGGACTCGCTCTTCTTCGTGTGCTCGCGCAGGGGGAACGCGACGTTGTCGTAGAGGTTCATCGACCCGAAGAGCGCGCCGTCCTGGAAGAGGACGCCGAAGAGCTTGCGGACCTCGTAGAGGTCGTGCTCACGCAGCCGCGTGAGGTCCTGGCCCTTGATGACGATCGACCCGGCATCGGGCTTGAGCAGCCCGACCAGCGTCTTGAGGAACACCGACTTCCCGGTGCCGGAGGGGCCCAGCATCACCGAGATCTCCCCCGCAGGGAGCGTCAGTGTCACGTCCTTCCAGATCGTCTGGGACCCGAAGGTCTTCGTCAGACCGCTGACTGCGATCTCCACACCCATGTGGCACCTACTCGTTCTCGACCGTCTCGACTCGGTTGACTGGGAAACGAGTGGTGGGGAGCGAAGTTACGCGCGAGTTCGCGCCGGCCACCATGACGCCGGGTGGAGCCCTAACCTTGGGGAACGCTGTGTGGCGCTCGTCGCACGTCGGGGCGTGACGAGGAGGCCGGATGCGGGCACGACTGCGGTCCTCGCAGGTCACACCGGGTGCGTTCGTCGAGGTCGAGGGCCGCCCCCGCCTCGTGCTCGGCACCCTGCGCTTCACCAGCGAGGGGCGCCGCTGGGAGGAGCACTGCGTCGAGGGCGAGCGGGTCGGCACCCGCGAGTGGGTCGCCGTCCGGCCGCGACTGCGCGAGACCGTCGTCGAGTGGACGACCCGCCACGACCTCGTCGCCGAGCCCGACCTCGACGGCATCACCCTCGACGGCCGCGACTGGGTCCTCGACGAGGCCGGCACCGCCACCTACACCGCCACCGGCGACACGGGCACCGGTCCTCAGGGCGCCTGCGACTTCGTCGAGTTCACGAGCGGCTCCGACGCCGTGCTCGTGTTCGAGAGCTTCGACGGCGGCGTGTGGGAGCTGAGCACCGGACGCCGCGTCGACCCCGACGCCGTCATCGCCTACCACGACGTGCCGGGCTGACCCCTGGCCGACCCGACCGGCCCTGACCGTCCCCGACCGTCCCGCGGGCCGGACGCCGGCGGGGCCTCACCCGTGCGTCGTGGAGACCTCGTGGCTCGCGACGCCGCCCTCGACGCGCAGTGACACCGACGCGACGCGTCCGGCGGGTCCGAGGTCGGCCAGACCCGCCAGGGCCGCATTGACCTGCTCGAACGTCTCGGGCGTCGGTACGGGTGCCTGGCCGTCGGCGTTGCCCGACAGGCCCGTCAGGCGGTGGTCGGGCCCGACGGTGATCGTCGCCGCGAGGTGCTCGACCCCGGTGCCGCGAGCGGCCACGACTCCGGCGTGGAGCGTCCGGGCCACGCCGTCGAGCAGCGCCCCGACGCGCCGGGTCGCGTCGGCGGCGTCGGTGGGCTCGAGCGCCGACGGCTCGAGCGCCGACGGCTCGGGGGCCGACGGCGCAGTCGAGGGTGCCGCCGTCGCGTTCGCCTGCTGGGGTTCGGGCACCTCCGGAGCTTCCGAGGGAGTCGCCGGGACGGGCTCGGCGGAGGCCGCGCGCGGCTGGTGGCCCTCGCTGAGGAAACCGACCCCGGCGAAGTCGATCTTGCCGAAGTCGACGACGGCGTCACGCGCGAGCGAGTTGTCGATGACGTAGGCGAGGTTGACGGCGAGGTCCTTCATGCCGGGGTGCAGCTGCTGACCGACGAAGCGGGCGCAGAGCAGCAGCGCGTGGACCCGCACCATCTGTCGCCCGCGCCGGTCGTGGACGCGCTGCTCGGGCTCGACGCGTCCGAGGTCGAAGCCGTCCTTGGGGTAGAAGTGGACCGGCCTCTCGAGGACGAGCAGCGAGTAGTCGGGGCGGTCGGAGCCGGGCATGAGGCGGTAGAGCTCGCCGTTGAGGGGCAGCTGCCACTCGAGCTCCGACGGGGCGAGGTCGAAGCCGGTGACGCTGACGAGCGGCCCGTACCTGCCGGTCGGCCCCGCACCTGCACCCTCGGCCGCCGGCGCAGCCGGGACGACGGGAGGCCCCTGGGGTGGCGGGTACGACCCGACGCCTGCCGGCGGAGGGCTCGACGCCGCGGTGGCCGGGGCGGTGTCGGGCGTCGTCGAGCCGGCCTCGTCCCCCGGACCGGCGTCGTCGGTGGACCCCTTGGCGCGCGGCAGCCATCCCATGCGGCTCAACCTACCTGCAGGGGCGCGACCGCGGCGCTGCGTCGTTACGGTGGAGCGGTGACGACAGTGAGCAGGGACGCTCCCCACCTCCACGACCTCGCCGGGCTGACCGACGCGCTTCCACCGGGGGCCGTCCTCTCCGATCCCGAGGCCGTCGCGGCCTACCGCTTCGACTACACCGCGGACCCCGACGCGGGTACGCCGCTCGCCGTGGTCCGGGCCACCGGCGTCGCCGACGTCCAGGCCACGGTCCGGTGGGCGTCCGAGCACTCCGTCCCGCTCGTGCCGCGTGGCGCCGGCAGCGGGCTGTCCGGCGGTTCGAACGCCGTCGACGGGTGCGTCGTGCTCAGCCTCGAGCGGATGCGCGCCATCGAGGTCGACCCTGCGACGCGCACCGCCGTCGTCGAGCCCGGGGCCCTCAACGTCGAGGTCAAGCGCGCCGCGGCCGAGCACGGCCTCTGGTACCCGCCCGACCCGTCCTCGTTCGAGATCTGCTCGATCGGCGGCAACGTCGCGACCAACGCGGGGGGCCTGTGCTGCGTCAAGTACGGCGTCACCACCGACTACGTGCTCGGCCTCGACGTCGTCCTCGCCGACGGCACGCTCGTGCGCCTCGGCGGCCAGCGCATCAAGGACACCGCGGGGCTGTCCCTCGTCAAGCTCTTCGTCGGCAGCGAGGGCACGCTCGGTGTCGTCACCCGGGCGACACTGCGGCTCGTGCCCGCCCAGGCCCCGCCGGCCACCCTCGTGGCCACCTTCGACGACGTCGCCGACGCCG
>JAEWFB010000598.1 GCA_023389095.1 Actinomycetes bacterium | reverse complement strand
CCTTCGTCCTGCCGGCCGACACCACCCTGCTGACCGGCGACACGGTGCTCGGCCGCGGCACGACCGTCGTCGCCTGGCCCGACGGCAGCCTCGAGTCCTACCTCGAGTCGCTGGACCGCATCGAGCGGTTGACCGCCTCGGGCGCGGTGACGAGCCTGCTGCCCGGCCACGGGCCGTTCGTCCCCGACGCGGCCGCCAGCGTGTCGTTCTACCTCGCGCACCGCGCCGAGCGCCTCGAGCAGGTGCGCGCCGCGGTGGCCGCCGGCGCGTCGAGCGCCCGCGAGGTGGTCGAGACCGTCTACGCCGACGTGCCGCGCAGCGTCTGGCCTGCGGCCGAGCTGTCGGTCCAGGCGCAGCTGGAGTACCTCCGCGAGCACCCCTGACCTTGGCACCACGTCTCCCGGTTCGATGTATTCGGCGGTCACCTGTGACCGCCGAATACATCGAACGGAGAGGATGAGGGCGTGGACGGGGAGCGGCTGACCGGCATCGCGGACCTCGCGGCGGCGGCCGTCGCGCTCGTCGGCGACCGGCGTCGGGCGGTGCTGGGCATCGCCGGCGCGCCGGGTGCGGGCAAGTCGACGCTCGCGGAGGCCCTCGTCGCCGAGGTGGCCCGGACGCGCGGGGCCGGCTGGGTCGCGCACGTGCCGATGGACGGCTTCCACCTCGCCGACGCCCAGCTCGCACGTCTGGGTGCCCTGGCGCGCAAGGGCGCTCCCGACACCTTCGATGCCGACGGCTACGCCGCGCTGTTGCGCCGCCTCGTGGCCGAACCGGACTCGTGGGTGTACGCGCCGGGCTTCGAACGGACGCTCGAGCAGCCGATCGCCGCGGCGATGGTCGTGCCGCCGACCGCCCGGCTCGTCGTCACCGAGGGCAACTACCTGCTCCTGCCGGAGACCCGGTGGGAGGCGGCGCGGGCGGCGACCGACGCGGTGTGGTGCGTCACCGGCGACGACGACGTGCGCCGGGGCCGGCTCGTGTCGCGTCACGTCGCCTTCGGCAAGGGCCCGGAGGCCGCGGCGGTCTGGGTCGAGCGCAGCGACGAGGCCAACGCCCGGCTCGTCGCGGCGTCGGTGCAGAGCGCGGACCGCCTCGTCGTCAACGCCCCCGAGGGCTGGCGCTTCGCCTGAACCCGAGCGTCTGCTGGGCCCGCTCGCCCCGCTCGCCCCGCCGTGACTCCGCAACACACCGAGTAGTTGCGAACCCGTTCGGGTTATTCCGGCCGGACCTGGCAACTACTCGGTGTGTTGCGGGGGCGGGGTGGTTACGTCACTGCTCAGTGAGAGTGAGCAGTGACGTTGCGGTCACAGGCCCATCGGGGCCGGGCCCGTCAGGCTCGCCGGGTTGATGCCGCCACCCTGCTGGGCCGGCACCTGGGACGCGTCGACCGTCGCACCGGGCCGCATCGTGCGGATCTCGCCGGAGGCGCGGCGGCGGGTCACGAAGAGCGACGACGCCAGGGCGGCCATGACCGCGCAGGCCCCGCCCGCGACGAGCACGGCCTCGTCGAGCAGGCCCGGGAACACGGAGAACAGGGTCGGGACGAAGGTGACGCTCGCGGCGGCGGCCACGGTGTGGCCGGCGACGAGGACCCCGCGCGACGACCGCTTGAGCACGGCCCCGGCGAGCGCGGTCAGCGGCGTCGCCGCCACCCAGCTGAGCACCGCCAGGGCCAGGACCGCGCCGAAGCCGGCGCTCGCGGCATCGCCGACCCCGGCAGAGGTCTGCACGAGGCGCACCCCGACGAAGGCGGCCGCGAAGAGCAGGCCGGTCAGGGCGGCGACGCCGACGCCGGCAGCGGCGCCACGGCCGGGCTGGACGTCGGTGGGGTGGTAGCTGGTGCGGCTCATCGTGGGGCCTCTCGCCGGTCGGACGACTGGTGAGGGTGCCCCGCGAGGCGAGGCCCCTCACCCGTCAAGACGCGGCAGCCCCGCAAAAGGTTGCTCGCAATGTCGGAGTTGTTCCGCTGCGGGCGCGTCGGGCCGTGCAGGCTCAGCGGGCGCGGCGCTTGAGGCGCTCGACGTCCTGGAGCAGGACGGCGCGGGCCTCGAGGCGCAGCCAGCCACGCGTCGCGAAGTCGGCGAGGGCCTTGTTGACCGTCTCGCGGGAGGCGCCGACGAGCTGGGCCAGCTCCTCCTGGGTGAGGTCGTGGCTGACCATGATGCCGCCCTCGACGGGCCGGCCGAAGCGCTCGGAGAGGTCGAGCAGGGCCTTGGCGACGCGTCCGGGAACGTCGGTGAAGACGAGGTCGGCCAGGTGCGCGTTGGTGCGCCGCAGCCGCTGGGCCAGGGCGGCCAGCAGGGCCTTGGACACCTCGGGCCGGCCGGAGAGCAGGCCGGTCAGCGAGTCGTTGCCGAGGCCGAGCAGCTGCGTCTCGGCGACGGCGGTGGCCGTCATGGTGCGCGGCCCGGGGTCGAAGAGGCTGAGCTCGCCGAACATCTCGCCGGGGCCGAGGATCGCGACGAGGTTCTCGCGGCCGTCGGGGCTCGTGCGGCCGAGCTTGATCTTGCCCTCGGCGATGACGTAGAGCG
>JAEWFB010000636.1 GCA_023389095.1 Actinomycetes bacterium | reverse complement strand
ACCAGGACGTCATGACCCTCGCGGCGTACCGACGCCGGGGCATCGCGGGCGCGCTGGTGCGGGCCGCGGGGGAGTGGGCGTTCACCGACCCGGAGGTCGAGCGGCTCGTCATCGTCGCCGAGGAGGGCGGCCCCGCCATCGGCCTCTACCGCCGGGCCGGGTTCCGCGAGGTGGCCCGCCGCGTCCAGGTCTGCCGCACCCCGGTCTGAGCCGCGCGAGAAAGTGCCCACTCGACCGTGGGGGAGGGTGATCCCCCTGCTCGAGTGGGCACTTCGTCGCGGCTGCGTCGGGACTCCGCCGCGGGTCAGCCGGCCTTGACGGCGAGCACCGGGCACGACGCGTCGAGCAGGAGCCGCTGGGCCGTCGAGCCGAGGAGCAGCTTGCCGACGGGCGAGCGGTGCCGGATGCCGATGACGAGCATCCGCGGCGCTTCCGCATCGATGATCGACAGGATCGCGTCGGCGGGGTCGGTGCCGTGCTCGACGCGGCGCACCTCGTGCTCGACACCGGACTCGGCGAGGTCGGCGTCGAGGCGGGTGAGGTCGCTGCCCCCGGCGCGGTGGGCGTCGACGAGCTTGTCGTCGCGGGACATGTTGACCACGAGGACGCGGTCGCCGTGGACCCGGGCCTCGGCGGTGGCGGCTGCGAGGGCGGCCTCGCCCTGCGGGGTGGGGATGTAGCCGACGAGGATCGTCATGCCGTCACCTCCTCGCGGACCTCGGCCATGAGGCCCGAACCCCTACCGCCACTGCCACCCTTGCCGCCGCGGGCCGCCCGGACGACCTTCGCGATGAGCGGCCACAGGATGGCCACCGCGATGATGCCGTAGCAGGCCCAGGCGACGGGGCCGCCGAGCAGCCCGCTGACGTCACCGTGCGACAGCTGCAGCGAGCGGCGGAGGTGCAGCTCGGCGATCGGGGCCAGGATGACGCCGATGATGAGCGGCAGCACCGGCAGGCCGAAGCGGCGGATCGCGAACCCGACCAGGCCGATGCCGAGGAGCAGGTAGAGGTCGAAGGCCTGGCCGTTGACCGCCCAGGCACCCATCGTCGCGAAGAAGAGGATGCCGGCGTAGAGGTAGGGCCGCGGGATCTGGAGCAGCTTGGCCCACAGGGGTGCCAGCGGCAGGTTGAGCGCCAGCAGCAGCGTGTTGCCGACGAAGAGGCTCGCCACGAGCGTCCAGACGAGGACCGGCTGCTTCTCGATGAGCAGCGGACCCGGCTCGAGCCCGCGTCCCTGCAGGAAGGTGAGGATGATCGCGGCGGTCGCGTTGGTCGGCAGGCCGATCGCGAGCAGCGGCACGAGGGTGCCGGCGGCGGACGCGTTGTTGGCGGCCTCCGGACCGGCGACGCCCTCGATGGCACCGTGACCGAACTGCTCGGGGTGCTTGGTCAGCTTGCGCTCGGCCACGTAGGACAGGAACGTCGGGACCTCGGCGCCACCGGCGGGGATGGCTCCGAAGGGGAAGCCGAGGGCGGTGCCGCGCAGCCACGGCTTCCACGAGCGCTTCCAGTCGTCGCGCCCCATCCACGGCTGGCCGACGGGGATGACGCCGCCGGCCTTGCGCCGCAGGTGCGCGGCGACCCAGAGGGCCTCGCCGACGGCGAAGAGCCCGACGGCCACGACGACGATGTCGACGCCGTCGGCCAGCTGCGGGATCCCGAAGGTCATCCGCTGCTGGCCGGTGACCTTGTCGATGCCGATGATGCCGATGGACAGGCCGACGAGCAGCGCCGCGAAACCGCGGAGCCGCGAGGATCCGAGCACCATGGAGGCGCCGACGAACGCCAGCATGATGATGGCGAAGTACTCGGGCGAGCCGAGCTCGATGGCGAAGGCGACGACCTGCGGCATGACGAGCACCAGCAGGATCGTGGCGATGGTGCCGGCGACGAAGGAGCCGATGGCGGCGGTCGCGAGGGCCTGGGCGGCGCGTCCGACCTTGGCCATCTTGTTGCCCTCGAGCGCGGTGACCACGGACGAGGACTCGCCGGGGGTGTTGAGCAGGATCGAGGTGGTCGACCCGCCGTACATGCCGCCGTAGAAGATGCCGGCGAACATGATGAGGGCCTGGGTGGTGTCGAGCGAGAAGGTGATCGGGAGCAGCAGGGCGACGGTCATGGCCGGGCCGATGCCGGGCAGCACGCCGACCGCGGTGCCGACGACGACGCCGATGAACGCGAAGAGCAGGTTCAGCGGCGACATGACGTGGCCGAAGCCGTCGATGAGGTGGTTGAGGTTGTCCATCAGAGGATTCCTTGGAGGATGCCGGCGGGCAGGTTGACCCCGAGCCCGATGGCGAACGCGTAGAAGGTGCCCAGCGAGATGGCGAGCCCGACGAGGACACCGCGGACGTGGTGCCGGTTGCCGAGCGCGAAGGCCGAGCCGGAGAAGAGGAGCGTGCCGGCGATGACCCAGCCGAGCAGCTCCATGAGGGCCGCGCTGACGCCGAAGACGACGACGAGCAGGCCCACGGTCTTCCAGTCGGCCTTGGCGCCGAGGTCGACGTCCTCGCCCTCGTCGGCCGCGCCCACGCCACCGCGGTGGATATCGACGGCGTAGAGGACGGAGACGACGAGCAGCAGCACGCCGAGGACGGTCGGGACCACCTTGGGGCCGAGCGAGTCGTTGGTGCTCGCCACCGGGGCGAGCTGGGCCGCGTTGACCAGCAGCAGGATGCCGAGCCCGGCGAGGGCCGCGCACATTCCGTACTG
>JAEWFB010000602.1 GCA_023389095.1 Actinomycetes bacterium | reverse complement strand
GGGTCGGACGTCCTCGACCTTCCGATCGCCTCGACCACCGCGCACGTGTGGCGCGGTGGCCCCCCGCGGCGCGACGACGCCGACGCGATGCTCGACCGGGTCGGCACCGACGACCCCGACGACGACCACTTCGTGCCGCCCTCGGAGATCGACCTGCCCTCGGCCGAGACCGACCCCATGTTCTGGGCCATCGTCGGGGGCCTCGTCGGAGGGCCGTTGCTGCTGCTCTACGTGCTCTTCTTCGACCGCGACGGCAGCGGCTGGTGGGTCGTCACGGCGCTCGCGATGATCGTGGTCGGCTTCGTCCTGCTCGTGCTGCGCGGCGGTACCGAGCGCGACCCCTTCGACGACGGCACCCGCGTCTAGCCTTCTCCGTCCGCTCCTCCGTCAGGCGCACCGGGGCACGAGGTCGACCCACACGGGCCGATGGTCCGACGCGACGGCGACGTCGGCGGCGATCGCCCGTTCCGACGTCGCTCGCCCGGCCGGATCACCTGGTGCCGCAACGAGATCCGGCGTCGCCAGCAGCGCGTCGATGGCCACCGTCGGGGAGGCCGCAGGGAACGTCGGCGCCTCCGGCAGCACCGCGGGCCACCGACGCGTCAGCACGGCACGGGCGTCACCGCCCGGTCCCTCGTTGAGGTCACCGGCCACGACGCTGCGGGCAGGCAGCGCGGCGACGAGGTGCTCGGCGTGGCGGACGCGTTCCCCGGCCCTCAGCCCGAGGTGGACGCTGACGACGGTGACCGCGGCCCCCGGCGCCCAGCCCTCCGGCGCCACCGTGACCCCGGCCCAGCCACGCGTCCGGTCGGGAAACCGCGTCCGCAGCCGTCCGCGTGCGGAGCCGATGACGGTCACCCCCGGGGCGGTGAGGACGGCGGTACCCCCGGTGCCGAACCTTCCTCTGCCCCAGCGCATTCCGCACTCGCGCGCGAAGCGGGGCAGGCGCACCTCGGTCGTCAGCCGGCGGGGCACCTCCTGGAGGCACAGGACGTCGGGCGCCACCGCCCGCACCACCCGTGCCGCGGCCCGCCGGTCGTCGAGGAAGTCACGGACGTTGTAGGACATGACACGCAGGGGCCGGGGCGGCCCGGGCACTGCGCCGGTCGTCGCTGCCGGTCGTCGCTGCCCGTCGTCGCTGCCCGTCGTCACTGCCCGGCACGCGCCAGCTCGGCGGCGCCGATGAGGCCGGCGTCGCTGCCGAGGACGGCACGCACGATGCGCGCCTCGGGGCGGTAGCCGCGCCCCGGCAGCTGGCGTCGGAAGGCGTCGCGGGCCGGGCCGATGAGCATCTCGTCGGCAGCGCTGACTCCCCCGCCGATGACGAACAGACCGGGGTCGAAGGCGGCGGCGAGGTTGGCCATCCCCACGCCCAGCCACTCGCCGATGTCCGCGAGCAGCTCACGGGCCGTGGGGTCGCCGTCGCGGGCCGCTTCGGTGATGAAGGGCCCCGTGAGCGCCCCCTTGTCACCGCCGAGCCGTGCCAGCAGGTCGACGACGACCGGGGACCCGGCCTCGATCATGGCCCGGGCCTCGCGGACGAGGGCGTTGCCGCTGGCGTACTGCTCCCAGCAGCCGCGGTTGCCGCACTCGCAGCGCGCGCCCTGGGGGACGACCTGCATGTGCCCGAACTCTCCGGCGATCCCGTACCGGCCGCGCTGCACCCGACCGTCGATGATGAGCGCGCCGCCGATGCCGGTGCCGAGGGTGATGACGACGACGTGCGACTCGCCCCGCGCCGCACCGAACGTGGCCTCGGCCCAGGCCGCGGCGTTGGCGTCGTTGTCGACGGTGATCGGCAGCTCGATGCGGCCGGCGAGGGCGTCTCGCAGTGGCTCGTTGCGCCACGACAGGTGGGGCGCGAAGACCACGGTGGCGCGGTCCTCGGCGACGAACCCGGCCGCGCCGATGCCGACGGCCACGACGTCCTCGCCGCCGTCGGCCCGCACCTGCGCGAGGAGGTCCTCGACCGCCTCGACGATGGTGTCCTCGACGACGCGGGGCGAGGTCGAGCGGTGCGGCGTGTCGCGCCGGACGCGGTGGGAGATGCGTCCTGCCGCGTCCACGACGCCGCCGGCCACCTTGGTGCCGCCGATGTCGATGCCGATGGCGAGTCCGGTGCTCACTCGGGCGCTTCCTTCCCGTCGTCGGTCGACGTGCCGGTGGGCCGGTCGCGGCGCTCGCGCTGGGCCGTGGCGAGGTCGCGCAGCGCCGTGGCCGCCAGCCCCACGACGTCGGCGAACCGCTCGATCGTGTCGGGCTCGATCCGCTGCACGAAGGCGATGAGCTGGCAGACGGGGCAGACCGCGCAGGCGGCCGGGGTCCGGCCCCCGCACGTGCACTCGTGGGCTTCGGGGGCGTCTGGCGCGCCCGAGGAGCTCGGGCCCGTGTCGTCGCTCGGACCCTTCGGGCTCGTCGGGCCCGTCGCCGGCGCCCCCCAGCCGCGCGAGGAGAGCAGGTCGACGAGCAGTGCGGCCTCCTCGGCGACCGATCCCGTGGCGGCTGCGCGCGGCTCGCGCGGGTCGGTGTCCTCTGGTGT
>JAEWFB010000569.1 GCA_023389095.1 Actinomycetes bacterium | reverse complement strand
GGCTGTTCGCCGCACACCTCCCCGGGAGCTCACCGGTGCATCGGGCGCCCCTGTGGCTCAAGCTCGCCGGCGTGCTGGCGGTTGGTTTCGTGCCGTGGGTGGCGCACTCCCTGGCACCACTGCTCGTCACTCTCGGACTCGTCCTGGCCGCCGCCGTGGCGGCTCGCCTGCCTGCCCACCGGGTCGTCCGGTCGGTCCGGGCGATCGCCCCGGTGCTCGTGCTGCTGCTGGCCTTCCAGTGGTGGGCGCAGGGCCCGGCCTACGCGGTCCGGGTCGTCCTGGGGATCGTCAACGCCTACCTCGCGGCCGGCATCCTCACCGCGACGACGCCCGTCACCGAGCTGCTCGACGGCGTCGTCCGCGGCGCCGGACCGCTGCGCCGACTCGTCGACCCCGAGGTCGTGGCCCTGACGCTGGCCGTCGTCGTGCGCTCGGTGCCCTGGGTCGCCGGATCGTTCACCTCGGTGCGCGACGCAGCCCGCGCCCGCGGCCTCGACCGCAACCCGCGCGCGGTCGTCGTGCCCACGGCGCTGCACGTCGTGGCCTACGCCCGGTCCACGGGAGAGGCGCTCGCGGCCCGCGGGCTCACCGACCCCGACGAGCCCGAGCGGCCCGACGACGACGCGGCCTGACGCGTCCGACGCTGCGGACGCGTCAGGCCCCGGTGTGGCGCCGAACCGCCCTACGGCGCGAGCGCGGCGACGGCCCGCGCCACCGCGGGGGCGACACGCTCGTCGAACACGCTCGGCACGATGCGATCGGCGGTGGGCTCCTCGACGAGCCCGGCGATCGCGTACGCCGCGGCCAGCTTCATCTCCTCGGTGATCTCGCAGGCGCCGGAGTCGAGGGCGCCCCGGAAGATGCCGGGGAAGGCCAGCACGTTGTTGATCTGGTTCGGGAAGTCCGAGCGACCGGTGGCGACGACCTCGGCGAACCGCGCCGCGACGCTCGGGTGCACCTCGGGGTCGGGGTTGGCCAGGGCGAAGATGACGGCCCGCGGTGCCATCCGCAGCAGGTCGCGCTCCGCGACCGTGCCGCCCGAGACGCCGACGAGCACGTCGGCGCCCTCGAGCGCGTCACCGAGGGAGCCGGTGACGCCCCGGCGGTTGGTCACCGCGGCGAGGTCGGCCTTGTGCGGGGCCAGGTCCTGGCGGTCGGGACCGAGCACGCCGCGGGAGTCGGCCACGACGACGTCGCCGACGCCGGCCGCCAGCAGGATCCGGCTCACCGCCACCCCGGCGGCTCCCGCCCCGGAGACCACGACGGTGAGGTCGGCGAGCGTCTTGTCGACGACGCGCGCCGCGTTGACGAGCGCCGCCAGCGCGACGATCGCCGTGCCGTGCTGGTCGTCGTGGAAGACCGGGATGTCGAGTCGCTCGCGCAGACGCCGCTCGATCTCGAAGCAGCGCGGGGCCGAGATGTCCTCGAGGTTGATGCCGCCGTACGTGGGCGCGATGCGTGCCACGGCGTCGACGATCTCCTCGACGGACCCGGTCTCCATGCACACGGGCACCGCGTCGACACCGGCGAAGTGCTTGAACAGGACCGCCTTGCCCTCCATGACCGGCATGGCGGCAAGAGGACCGACGTCACCGAGGCCGAGCACCGCGGTGCCGTCGCTGACGACCGCGACGGTGTTGCGTCGCGTCGTGTACACCGCCGCGAGCGTCGGGTCGGCGGCGATGGCGCGGGAGACGTCGGCGACACCGGGCGTGTAGAGCAGGGACAGGTCGGCTGCGTCACGCAGCTCGGACGTGGCGTGTACCCCGAGCTTGCCGCCCACGTGGGCCCGGAACACCGGGTCCCTCGGGTCGACGAGCTGGCTGGTGGGCAACGCACTCATGACGGAACACCTCGTTCGCGTGGAGAGAAGGAGGGCAGGGCTGCCCTCGCTGGGTGGAGCGGTGCGGGGGTCTTGCCTGCACGTCTTCGTCGTACGCGTCCGGGGGTTGCCCGATGCCGACAGTCTGGCACGGGCAGCCGAGCCACCCAAGGGTCGGGACCGACGTGTGACGGCCGTCTCAGGTCACCACGAGGCCCGTACGACGGCCCCGGGTGGCTCCGTGGCAGGCGTGGGTGGCTGCCTCAGTCCTGCTGCGCCGAGCCCAGGATGCCGAGCAGCGCGTCGACGACGCGCGGGTCGTACTCGTAGCCCAGACCGAGGTAGATGCGTTCGACGGCCGCCTCTCGCGCCCGCACGCTGCGCGCCCCGGCCGTGAGGTCCTCGTAGGCGTTGACGACCTTGAGGATGCGGCTCGCCAGCGGGATCTCCTCACCGAGCTCGCGCACCTGCCGGTAGGGGGTCGTCTGGTGCTCGAGGATCAGCGCCGCGGCCTCGAACACACCGGTCTCGCGGACGATCGCGACCGAGTCGGCCGCGATCCGCCGCTGGTCGGCCGGCGCGGCCAGCACGGTGGCACCGCCCGGGATCGGCTCGACGAGGGCCACCTGGCCGATGTCGTGCAGCAGGGCCGCGTACTCGAGGTCGAGCAGCTCCCGCTCGGACAGGCCCAGCTGCCGCCCGACGCGGACCGCCAGCGCGGCGACGCGTTCGGAGTGTCCGGACGGGGTGTAGCCGGCGGCGTCGGTGAGGCGCGAGAGCGTCCGGATGCTCTGCAGGTAGGTGGCCCGGATGCTGACGTAGCGCCGGAAGGCGAACAGCGTCAGCACGAGGGGGATGATGAACAGGGGCAACGCGATGACCCCCAGCGGTGGCAGCGCGAGGGCGACGAGCACGCCGGTCACGGCGACGGCACCGGAGAGCGCGAAGGAGGAACGTGCCTCCTCCATGAAGGTGCGCCTCAGGTCGGCCGTGGCCATGGCCCGCAGCACCGAGGTGAAGAGCGTGTCGGCGATGAGGGCAACGACGCAGATGCCGAGCATGAGCAGCGCCCGCTGCCACGGCACGAGGACGTCGTCGTGGGGCGGGGCGCCGGGCCGCTGCCCGAGGTGGCCCGTGCGGTAGAGCAGCGCGGCGACGACGACGGCGAGGAAGCGACCGGTGGTCTCGACGAGGCTCACGTCACGGCCCCCGAGCAGACGGGCACCGGCGCCGAGCGCCATCGACACCGCCGTGACGGCGAGGACGAACGGCGTGGAGTAGGCCAGCTCGAGGGTGGGCCCGACCTGCACGGCGAACGCGAAGGCGAGGGCCGCGGCCGTGGCGATCGGGGCCGAACCGCGGAAGCCCGGCGCGGAGAGCTGGAACCACTCCCCGAGGACGATGGCGACGGCGAACGTCGCCACGACCCCGAGGGCCGACTGGGCATCGACGCCCGGGGTGTCGTTGACCCCGACGGCGAGGGCGACGCTGACGACCAGGCCGAGCAGGCCGATGACGAGTGCGACGGGATCGCGGTACAGCCCGAGCTTCACGACACCGGCACCCCCGCGACGGCGGCCGGCAGCCCGTGCTTGTCGAGGGCGGACCAGGCGGCGGCGACGACGGCGGGGTCGAAGCGCCCGGCGTCGGCGGTGAGACGGCGGTAGAGGTCTGCGGACGGGCCCGCGGCGTCGCCCTCGGTCACCATGGCCTCCAGGGCCGCGACGACGGCGACGACGCGTGCGGCGACCGGGATGTCGGAGCCGGCCAGCCCGTCGGGCACGCCGTGCCCGTCGAACCGCTCGTTCTGGTGCCGGATGCCGGAGCGGGCGTCCTCGAGGAAGGCGATGCCCTCGATCATCCGCGCGCCGATGTTGCAGTGCCGGGCCATGATGCGCCGTTCGGACTCGGTCAGGGCCTCGGGCGCGCGACGCAGCAGCCGGGTGGGCACGCCGAGGTGGCCGATCTCGTGCAGGGTCGCCGCGTAGCGGATCGTGCCGATCTGCCCCGGCGTCAGGGTCAGCTCCTCGGCGACCCACTCGGCGAGGGTCGCCGCCCGGCGGCTGCGGTCGACGGCAGCGGGTTCCTTGGTGCCGAGGGCCGTGACGAGGGTGTCCACCGTGCGCTCGTGCGAGCGCATCTCCTCGCCGTACTGGATGAAGGCCCAGCGCGCGGCGAGCAGCGGTGCCATGACGAGCAGCGCGCTGAAGGGCCCGAGGCCCGCGGGGAACCAGAGGATGACGAAGAGCAGGCCGATGATGCCGTAGCCGATGTAGGCCAGTCCGGAGCCGCTGAGGACCCGGCGCAGCTGGATCCAGAACGGGATGCCCTGGTCGAAGTGGATGACGCCGGACAGGAGCGCGGCGTTGACGAGGCAGGCCACGACGTCGGCGGCCAGCAGCGGCCACCCCAGGGCCGTGGCCAGCTGGGCGGGCGGCAGGCCGACGGTGCTCTTGCCCTCGAGGCCGCCGAGGAGGGCGTAGACCTGGGCGCTCGCCGCCCCGACGAACCCGCTCATGGCGGCGTTGAACATCGTTGCCGTCCATCGCCGTTGGCGCCGGTCGACCAGCATCGACACCGTGCCCACGACCCACGCCCCGAAGGTGCCGACGATGGCGGCCGAGGCGACGAGGATGATCGACAGGAACGAGAAGCTGATCTTCAGCCCGACGTCCGGCTCACGGATCTGGAAGCTGACCAGCCCCATGAGGCACAGGAGCAGCAGGGGCCCGAGGTCGGGACGTCGCGTGAAGAACCAGGCGAGGACTCCGGTGAGGACCGACATCACGACGACGGCGGCGAGGTAGCCCGGCAACCACCGGGATCGGCTCGTCGCCGCGGTCACCATGCTCACGAGGTCAACGGTAGTGCGACGGCGCCACGGACGCTGAGCGTCCGTGGCGCCGTGGGATCAGTGGTGATCAGCCGCCCCAGCCCCAGATGCTGGCGAAGGAGATCACGGCACGCGAGGCGTAGTCGTTGGTGGTGGCGAGGGCCGACAGCAGGGCAGCGAACATGGTGGGGGGGCTCCTTCAAGTGGTGATGTTCCGGATGCGTGCGCCATGGAGGGACGTTGCCGCGGTAGCACAAGAACACAGAGGTTTCCCTCTGGATCATGGTGGCACCAGCGTGCAGGCACACGGAAGATTGTCCGGGCAGTAGCGTCCGGATCTATACCAAGATTTTACGTTTGAGAGCCCAACCCCCGCGAATTCGGTGCCGCGCCACGCATGTGGGAGACTTGGGGCCTCATGCCCCGTCCGGGCAGCACCACAAAAGCATCCCCGAGGAGACCCCGATGAGCAAGCGCGCCCGCAAGCGTCGTTCGCGCAAGGGCAACGCCGCCAACCACGGCCGCAAGCCCAACGCCTGAGCCGCAGACGTCGAAAGGCCCACCTCCCGAACGGGAGGCGGGCCTTTGTCGTGTCCGGGGTCGGGCAGCGCGCGCGGTCCCGGGGGTGCGGCTACTGGCGGCGCTCGACGGTGATGACGGTCATGGAGATGCGCGACATGATCGTCGTGCGCAACGAGTCGGGCGCCTCCTCGCGGCCGCACGAGCGCTTGATGAGCGCCTTGAGCGTCGTGTCGAGGTCGTACTCCTTGAGGCAGGGCCCGCACTCGTCGAGGTGCGCCTGGATCTTGGCGCAGTCCTCCGGACCGAGCTCGCCGTCGAGGTACTCGTAGACCCGCAGCAGCGCCTCGGAGCAGTCGGTGCGCTCGGTGTCCCCACCGGTGGTGTCGTGGTGGTTCATGACCCGGTTCCTTCCGTGCCCGGCCGGCCGCTCGGGGCCGCCCCGCTCGTCGCGCTGGAGGCGCCGGCCTGGGCGAAGCCCCGTCCGGCGGCGTACTCGGACAGCAGCTCGCGCAGCTGGCGCCGGCCGCGGTGCAGGCGGCTCATCACGGTGCCGATCGGCGTCTCCATGATCTCGGCGATCTCCTTGTAGGAGTAGCCCTCGACGTCGGCGAAGTACACCGCGAGCCGGAACTCCTCGGGGATCGCCTGGAGGGCGCGCTTGACGTCGCTGTCGGGCAGGTGGTCGAGCGCCTCGGCCTCCGCCGACCGCAGCCCCGACGAGGAGTGCGACTCCGCGCGGGCCAGCTGGTAGTCCTCGATGTCCGACGCGTCGGACTCGAGCGGCTGGCGCTGCTTCTTGCGGTAGCTGTTGATGTAGGTGTTGGTGAGGATGCGGTACATCCACGCCTTGAGGTTGGTGCCCGGGCGGTACTGGTGGAAGGCCGCGTACGCCTTGGCGAACGTCTCCTGGACGAGGTCCTCGGCATCGCTCGGGTTGCGCGTCGTGCGCAGGGCGGCGCTGTACAGCTGGTCGAGCAGCGGCATCGCCTCGCGCTCGAAACGCGCCCTGCGCTCCTCGTCGCCCTCGGCGGTGACGTCGACGGACGCGTCGGCGCGGGCCTGGGCCTCGGCGTCGGTCTCGTCGGGTCCGGGGGTACCCGGGCCGGGCTCCGCGAGGCCCAGCGGGGCCGTCGAATCGGTCTGCTTGTCCTTTGCCATCGCCTCCCAGCCTAGTCGCGCTGGGCGGGTCGTCACGGCCGCGCCACCTCGGGCGCTGTCGGCCGGGACGCCGGACTGCCCGGACAGGCCGGACGGCCGCTCCGGGGCGACGCAGGGGCTGGGAACCATGCCCCGTGCAACGGTCACGCGCCGGGGAGCATTCCCGCGATCCGGGTCAGCTCGGCGACCAGCCGGGTCCGCGACCCCTTCGGGAAGCTGTGCGCGCCGGGCACCTCGACGAGGGTGGCCCCCCGCGGCAGGTGCGGACGCACCTCCTCGGGCGTGCCGAAGGTGTCGCGGCTGCCCTGCACGACCCACGTCGGGTCCGGTGCGAGGGCGAGCTCGTCGGCGCGGAGCCGGTCGGGGCGCCCGGGCAGGTGGAGCGGAAAGCTGAGCAGCAGCCCGGCGTCCGCACCGACCTCGGAGGCCGTGCGGCAGGCGACGCGCGCGCCGGCGCTGCGCCCGCCGACGACGAGGGGACGCGGCAGTCGCCCACGCCCGGACAGCAACGCCGCGACGACGGGCACCCACGCCTCGTCGAGCGTCGGGGGCCGCCCTGCGATCTTCCGGCCGGCGACGAGCCACGGCTGCTCGACGAGCGCCACCGCCCGGCCCGAGGCCAAGAGCACCTCGCGGGCCACGGTCAGGTCGAGCGCCCCGAGACCACCACCGGCGCCGTGGCCGAGGACGACCG
>JAEWFB010000557.1 GCA_023389095.1 Actinomycetes bacterium | reverse complement strand
GCGCGTCCGCCGCGTCCGCCGCGGTCGACCTGCCCACCGCGCCCGACGCATCGACGCGCCGCCTCGGCCAGCTCGACGCCCTCGAGGCCGAGTCGATCCTCGTCATCCGCGAGATGGCCGCCGAGCTGGAGCGCCCGGCGCTGCTCTTCTCCGGCGGCAAGGACTCCGTCGTCATGCTCCACCTCGCGGCCAAGGCCTTCTGGCCCGCGCCGATCCCGTTCCCGGTGCTGCACGTCGACACCGGGCACAACTTCCCCGAGGTGCTCGACTACCGCGACGAGACCGTCGAGCGGCTCGGCCTGCGGCTCGTCGTCGCGAGCGTGCAGGACTACATCGACGACGGCCGGCTGCGCGAGCGCGCCGACGGCACCCGCAACCCGCTGCAGACGCTGCCGCTGCTCGACGCCATCAACGACCACCGCTTCGACGGCGTCTTCGGCGGCGGTCGGCGCGACGAGGAGAAGGCCCGCGCCAAGGAGCGGATCGTCTCGCTCCGCGACGAGTTCGGCCAGTGGGACCCGAAGCACCAGCGCCCCGAGCTGTGGAACCTCTTCAACCCGCGGCACCGTCCCGGCGAGCACGTGCGGATCTTCCCGATCAGCAACTGGACCGAGGTCGACATCTGGCGCTACATCGAGCGCGAGGACATCCCGCTCGCGCCGCTCTACTACGCGCACGAGCGCGAGGTGTTCCGCCGCGACGGCATGTGGCTCGCGGTCGGCCCGTACAGCCGGCCCCGCGAGGACGAGACGGTCGAGACGCGTCTGGTCCGGTACCGCACCGTCGGCGACATGTCGTGCACCGGTGCCGTCGAGTCGCCGGCCACGACCAACGCCGAGATCGTCGTCGAGGTGGCCGCCTCGACCCTGACCGAGCGCGGCGCCACGCGCGCCGACGACCGGATCTCCGAAGCCGCCATGGAGGACCGCAAGAAGGAGGGCTACTTCTAAATGGCCACCGCCACCGCCCCCAGTACGGCCGGCACGCTGCTGCGCCTCGCGACCGCCGGCTCCGTCGACGACGGCAAGTCGACGCTCGTCGGCCGCCTCCTGCACGACACGAAGTCGGTGCTGTCCGACCAGCTCGCCGCCGTCGAGCGGGTCTCCCGCGACCGCGGCCTCACCGCCGCCGACCTCGCCCTCCTCACCGACGGCCTGCGCGCCGAGCGCGAGCAGGGCATCACCATCGACGTCGCCTACCGCTACTTCGCCACCGCGAGCCGGTCGTTCGTGCTCGCCGACTGCCCCGGGCACGTGCAGTACACCCGCAACACCGTGACCGGCAGCTCGACGGCCGACGTCGTCGTCCTGCTCGTCGACGCGCGCAAGGGCGTGCTCGAGCAGACCCGGCGGCACCTGGCCGTCACGGCCCTGCTGCGGGTGCCGCACGTCGTCGTCGCCGTCAACAAGATCGACCTCGTCGACTTCTCGCAGGAGGTCTACGAGCGGGTCGACGCGCAGGTGCGTGCCGTGGCCCGCGAGCTCGGTGTCGAGGAGGGGACGACGATCCCCGTCAGCGCCCTCGACGGCGACAACGTCGTCGACCGCTCGACGCGCACCGACTGGTACGCCGGGCCGAGCCTGCTCGAGCTGCTCGAGGCACTGCCGCCGTCCGACGACCCGGCCCACGAGTCGTTCCGACTGCCGGTGCAGCTCGTCATCCGCCCCCAGGGTGCGGCCCTGAGCCCCGAGCACCGCGACTACCGCGGCTACGCCGGGCAGGTGGCCTCCGGCGTCGTCCGCGTCGGCGACGAGGTCGTCGCGCTGCCGTCGGGCCGCCGCACCACGGTCACCGGCATCGACCTCGGCGACCGGTCGCTGCGGGAGGCGTTCGCACCGCAGTCGGTGACGCTGCGCCTCGCCGACGAGATCGACATCTCGCGCGGCGACGTCATCGCCGCCGCGGCCGGCGCGCCCGAGCCGACCCAGGACGTCGAGTCGGTCGTGTGCTGGCTCGGCGACGCGCCGCTGCGGCCCGGCCAGCGCCTGCTGCTCAAGCACGGCTCGCGCACGGTGCAGACCGCGGTGCGCACCATCGACGGTGCCCTCGACCTCGACGACCTCCACGCCGTGCCGGCGGAGTCCTTGTCGCTCAACGACATCGGCCTCGTGACGCTGCGCGTGTCGCAGCCGCTGCCGATCGAGCCGTACGCCGTGTCGCGTCGCAGCGGGGCGTTCCTGCTCATCGACGCGCACGACGGGCGCACGCTCGCCGCCGGCATGGTCGGCGCGACCCTGCCCACCGCACCCGAGGCCCCCTCGTCGCCGGAGGGCGACGAGGACTGGGACATCTGAGGCCCGCGCCGTGGCGTCCGTGAAGTCCGGGAAGTCAGCGCTGCCGGTGGTCCTCGACCTCACCGGCCGGCTCGTCGTCGCCGTCGGCGGCGGCCCGGTGTCGGCCCGACGCGTCCGCGCCTTCCTCGACGAGGGCGCGGTCGTGCGGCTCGTGGCGCCGTGGGTCTGCGAGGACCTGCGCGACCTCGTGGCCGGCGCACGTGCCGGACGCGTCGAGTGGGCCGAGCGCGACTACGCCGGTCCCGTCGACCTCGACGGCGCGTGGTTCGTGCACACCGCGACCGGTGAGCCGTCCGTCGACCGCGAGGTGGCCGCCGACGCCGAGGCCCTGCGGCTCTGGTGCGTCGACGCCACCGACGCGGCGGGCACGACGGCGAGCGTCACGGCGCGCGCCGACGTCACGACGCCCGACGGACGCGTCACCGTGTCGACGTACGCCGCCGGCGACCCCGGGCTGGCCGTGACGGTGCGCGACGGCGTCGAGCAGGCCCTGGCGACCGGCGGACTCGACCTGCGGCGCACCCGCACCCACGGACGCCGCGGCTGGGTCGCGCTCGTCGGGGGCGGCCCCGGCACCGACGGCCTGCTCACCGCGCGCGGCCACGAG
>JAEWFB010000496.1 GCA_023389095.1 Actinomycetes bacterium | reverse complement strand
GCCCGCGGTCGCGCTGGGCGCGGCGGACGACGTCGGCTCGACTACCAGCGGCTGACGGCCCCGGCGTCCTCGAGGGCCTCGTAGACCGCTTCCATCAGCAGTGTGTGACCGCTCGCGTTGGGGTGGTCGCCGTCCTCGAGCAGGTCGCTCGTCGGGTCGCGGTCGCCGGCCTCGCCCTTGAGGGGTGTGTACGCGTCGACGTAGATGGCGCCCGTCGACGCGGCCACCTGGTCGACGACGCTGTTGACGACCTTCGTCAGGGCGTCGCTGCCGACGACGAAGGCGTTTCCCTGGGCGCGCCCCACCGCTCCGTCGACGGTGACGTTCCAGTAGCCGACGACGGCGACACGCAGCTCCGGGTTGGTGTCGGCCGTCCTGATGTCGTCGACGATCCTGGTCAGGCCGTCGTGCAGCCCCTGGAGGGTGTCGGCCCAGCACTTCGAGGTCGCCGCCGGAAGGCACGTCGGGTCGTTGACGCGGTTGAGGTCGAAGTCGTTGGCGCCCACCTCGACCACGACGAGGTCGGCGTCCGAGAGGTCGCGACGCGTCGTCGCGGAGCTGAGGTCGTTCTCGACGTCACTCGTCTTCCAGCCACTGACCGCGTCGTTGTGCACGACCGGCTTTCGTCCGGTGACCTGGCCGAGCTTGGTGCCGAGCTGTTCCACGTAGCCGGTGCACCCGCAGGTGGTCGCGGACGGCACGGAGTCGCCGAGGCCGACGACGACGATCGGGCCGGTGGGCGCCGGCGTGCTGGTCGTCGACGATCCGGTCGTGGGCGTACCGGTCGTCGGCGTGCCGCTCTGCTGGGTGCCGGTGGCACTGGGCGTGGAGGCCCCGGCGGCCGAGCCCAGGAGCGTACCGGGACCGACGCCCGCGGCGAGAACGACCGCGACGAACGCGGCCGCGCAGGCCGCGACGAGCCCGAACACCACGTGATGGGTCCGCATGCCGAGCCGGCCGCGCGGACGAGGCGAGGCGGGGCCACGCCCGCGGGGACCCGGTGGACGGCGGTGGCGGCCGGTGTCAGCCACGGAAACCCGGCAGGGTCTGGCCGAGCCACGCGAGGGAGCGGCCGACGTACGGCTCCCACACGGTGTCGCGGTGGCCGCCGCTCGCGAGGACCGTGGCCGTGACGTCGAGCGGAGGCTTGGCGACGCTGAGGAACTTCGAGGTCGACGGGTAGGACAGGGGGTCCTCACGTGAGGTCAGCACCCACATGGCGACGGGCGGCGGGCTCGTGCGGGCCAGGCGGATCAGGTCGTAGGCCTGGGTGCCACGGGTGGTCAGGGGGTCGTAGCCGGAGGAGAAGTCGGGTCGGAAGTAGCCCTGGAGCACGATTCCCGCGCCGAACACGTCGGGGTGGCGCATCGACAGCGACGCCGCGCACCACGCGCCGTAGGAGTAGCCCATGACGGCCCACGACGTGCGGTCGCGACGGGCGTGCAGGTGCGTCACGACCCACGCGGGCAGGTCGCGGGAGAGCCAGGTGTCGGTCTGCGGCATGCCGGGCGTGCCGTTGACGCACTCGGTGTCGAGGCTGGCCGGCGTGTCGATGCGGGGGACGACGATGATCGAGGGGGCGAGCCGGTGCTGGGCGACGAGGCTGTCCGCGGAGCTGAGGAAGTCGAGCCTGTCGAACGACTGGGGGCTGCCCGGGAAGCCGTGCAGCCCCTCGATGATCGGGTAGGTCCGGGACGAGGCGGGGTTGTACCCGACCGGGAGGTACACGAGCACCTGCGCGGCGGCGCCGGTGTGGGGATCGGTCACCGAGTAGGTCTGGAGCCGCGAGTGTGGCTGCGGCAGGCCGAAACGCGCGCGTCCGGTCGCGTGGGCCAGCCCCGGGCCGACGACCTGGGCCTGGACCACCTGGTTGGCGCCACCGCCGTGGTGCAGCAGCACCTCCGACGAGCGCGCCCCGAGCAGGTCGGACCAGCTGGAGTAGAAGAGGTACTGGTCGTTGAGGGCCGCTCCGGCCAGCGCGACGACGAAGACGTTGAGCAGGAGCACCTGGACGGCCCTGATGCCGAAGTGGCCCAGGCGGTTTCCCCAGCGGGGCCACCCGATGATGATGAGGGCGAAGAGGGCGAGAGCCAGGACGACGAGCAGGACGATGAGGCCGGGGTCGGTCAGCTCCACGAGAGAGACTCTCTCTTCTCGCGCCGAGGCGCGGGTTGGGGGCGTACGAAGGGAAAGGTGAGGACCGAGCGGATCGAGGTGTTCGTCAGCAGCATGACGAGGCGGTCGACGCCCAGCCCGAGTCCGCCGGTCGGTGGCATGCCGAGCTCGAGCGCGTGGAGGAAGTCCTCGTCGACCTCCATCGCCTCGGGATCGCCGGCCGCGGCCTTGAGCGACTGCTCGGTGAGCCGGCGACGCTGGTCGACCGGGTCGGTGAGCTCGCTGTAGGCCGTGCCCAGCTCCATCCCGGCGACGACGAGGTCCCACCGCTCGACGAGTCCGCGCTCGGTGCGGTGCGGGTGCACGAGGGGCGAGGTCTCCACGGGGAAGTCGGTGTAGAACGTCGGCAGCACGGTCGCCGGCTCGACGAGCCCGGCGTACAGCTCTTCGACGACGGCGCCCCAGCCGGCCTTGTCGGGCACCGCGACCCCGTGCCGGCTCGCGACCTCCAGGAGCACGTCGAGGTCGGTGTCGGGCCCGACGCGCAGGCCGACCGCGTCGCTGACGGCGTCGAGCACCCGCACCACCGGGAAGGGGGCGCTGATGTCGACGAGGTCGAGGCCCTCGAGGCCGGCACGCACGCGCTCGGGCGTCGGCAGGGGGATGGCGGGTCGGCCGTGGACGGCGACCGCGGCCTCGCGCACGAGCCGCTCGGCGAGCTGGCGCATCGTCACGTAGTCGGCGTGCGGCTCGTACACCTCGAGGGAGGTGAACTCCGGGTTGTGGGTGGCGTCGGCGCCCTCGTTGCGGAAGTTGCGCCCGAGCTCGAAGACCGGGCCGATGCCGCCGACGACGAGGCGCTTGAGGTAGAGCTCCGGGGCGATGCGCAGCGACAGGTCGGTGCCGTAGGCGTTGATGTGGGTGAGGAAGGGCCGGGCGGTCGCGCCGCCATGGGTCACGTGCAGCATCGGCGTCTCGACCTCGAGG
>JAEWFB010000469.1 GCA_023389095.1 Actinomycetes bacterium | reverse complement strand
GGACGACCTCGACGCCGACATGTTCGCCCGTGCCGTGGAGGCGGCGCGTGCCGAGGCCGCCGCCGGCCGGCTGGCCGAGGCGCGCCGCCACTACCGGGCAGCTCTCGCGCTGTGGCGCGGTCCGGCGCTCGCCGGCATCCCGGCCCGGGTGGTACGGCTGCGGGCCCAGGCGCTCGACGAGCAGCGGCTCGCCGTGCTGGAGGACTGCGTCGACGTCGAGCTGCGGCTGCGCCGGGGCACCGAACTGGTCGACGAACTCACCGAGGCGGTCGAGCACAATCCACTGCGGGAACGGCTGCGAGGTCAGCTGATGCTGGCTCTCTCGGCGGTCGGCCGGCAGGCGGACGCGCTCGCCGTCTACCGGGAGGGCCGGCGGATCTACGCCGAGGAGCTGGGCATCGAGCCGGGCGCGGCGTTGCAGGAGCTGCACCAGCGCGTGCTGGCCGGCGACGAGGCGGCGGGCGCGCGCCCGGCGGCCCCGGTACGCACGCTGCCCCGGGCCATCCGGGACTTCACCGGCCGTCAGCAGACCATGGCGCGGCTCGTCAAGGACATCGTCGAGGAGGGCACACGGCTGCATCTGATCGACGGGATGGCCGGCAGCGGCAAGACGACCCTCGCCGTCCAGGTCGCGACCGGGTTGCGCGAGCGGTTCCCCGACGCGGAACTCTTCATCGACCTGCACGGCTACAGCGAGCGCAGCCCGCTGACCCCCGCGGCGGCCGCGGCCACCCTGCTGCGGCAGCTCGGCGTGCCGGCCGAGCGGGTGCCGGTCGACGCGGAGGACCGGCTGGCGATGTGGCGCTCCGAGCTGGCCGACCGGCGGGCCGTGGTGGTGCTCGACAACGCCGCGAGCGCCGCCCAGGCGGCGGCGCTGCTGCCCAGCGGTCCGGACAATCTCGTGCTGGTGACCAGCCGGCGGCGGCTGGCCGGGCTGGACGAGGGTCGTCCTCACTCGCTACCGGTCCTGGACCCGGACGAGGCCGTGGAACTGCTCGGCCGGATCGTCGGCGCCGACCGGGTCGACGCCGAGCCGGCCGCGGCCGCCGAGGTGGTCCGGCGGTGCGGTCATCTGCCGCTCGCCATCCGGTTGGCCGGTTCCCGGCTCGCGCACCGTCCGCACTGGCGGGTCGCCGACCTGGCGCGGCGGCTGGCCGAGGCGCAGGACTCGCTGGCCGAGCTGGCGGTCGGCGAGCGGTCCGTCGGGGACGCCTTCACGCTCTCGTACGCGCAGGTCTCGGCGCCGGCGCGGCGGCTGTTCCGGTTGCTCGGACTCCACCCCGGCGTACGGTTCGACAACCGGGTGGCGGCGGCGCTCGCCGACGTGCCTCTGCCGGAGGCGCAGGACCTGCTCGACGAGCTGGTGGACGTGCACCTGGCCGAGGAGACGGGCCCGGGCCGCTACCGCCTTCACGACCTGCTCCGGGAGTACGCCCGCCGGTTGCTGGCCGAGGCCGAGCGCCCGGACGAGCGCCGGACGGCGGTGGCCCACCTGCTCGACCATCACCTTCAGGTGGCGGTCGGCCTGGCGATGGTCGCCGAGACGAAGCTGGGTGCGCTCAGCCAGGTCGCCTTCCCGCCGCCGCGGCGTCCCGATCTGCTGCCGGCCCCGGGCAGGCCCGGTCAGTCCTGGTTCGACGAGAACCGGGCGGCTCTCGTCGGACTGGTGCACCTGGCCGAGTCGGAGGGCCTTTCGGCGTACTGCTGGCAGCTGACCCGGGCGTGCTGGTGGTCCAATTTCGTCGGCGGCCACCTCGACGAACTGGTCGAGACGCATGAGGTGGCGCTGCGCGCCGCCGTCGGGTCGGGGGACGAGGAGGCCGTGGCGATCACCATGAACTACCTCGCCTCGGCGAAGTTCCGGTTGGGGGACTTTCCGGAGGCGATCCGGTTCCTGGAGGCGGGCGTCGACAGGTACCGCCGGCTCGGCCTGCGCCGGGAGCAGGTCCAGGCGCTCTCCAACCTCGCCGCCGTGTGTTTCGGGACCGACGACGCGGAGCGCTGCATCAGGTACGTCGACGAGGCGCTGCGGATCAGCCGCTACCCGGACGACGCGGCGACCATATCCAGCCTGTTCAACATGCTGTCGGTCGCCGAGCTGTTCCGTGGCCGGTACGACCTGGCCCTCCGGGCGGCCCGGCGGCACATCGTCCTGGGGCGGGAGGCCGGGGATCCGCGGCACACCTCGAACGCGGTCGGCCACCTCGGCATGATCCGGCACCGCCTGGGTCACACCGGGTCGGCCCGCCGGCTGCTCCGGGCGGCGCTGCACCTGAAGCGGAGCACCACGAACCGGTTCGGTGAGGGGGAGATCCTCAACGAGATCGGCATGATGGAACGCGAGGCGGGCCGCCCGGCCGAGGCCGCCGACCAGCACCGGGCCGCTCTGCTCGCGATGACCGACGCGGGGGACCGGATCGGGCAGTGTGCCTCCCGTAACCTCCTCGCCCGTGCCCTGCACGATCTGGGCGACGTCGACGCCGCGATCGACCTGCACCGCCGGGTGCTGGACGACGCCACGCGCCTGAGCCTGCGCTACGAGCAGGCGCGGGCCCTGGACGGCCTCGCCCGCTGCCTGCGGCACACCGACCCCGACCAGGCCCGCCGGTACGCCGCGCGGGCGCTGGCACTGTTCCGTCAGGTCGAGTCGCCGGACCAGCGGGACACGGAGAAGCTGCTGGCCGAGCTGGGCTGAGGGCCGCGCCACTTTCCCTGCACACCGTCCGGCGGCGCGGCAGGATGGAACGCGTGACGACTCCAGAGGCGACCGGCTACCGGATCGAACGCGACTCGATGGGCGAGGTGGAGGTGCCCGCCGAGGCGCTGTGGCGGGCGCAGACCCAGCGCGCGGTGCAGAACTTCCCGATCTCGGG
>JAEWFB010000433.1 GCA_023389095.1 Actinomycetes bacterium | reverse complement strand
CCGGGGTGTCCCGGCCGAGCAGGTCACCGCTGGCGATGCGGAACAGGAGGCTGTAGCCGATCTGGCCGGCGGCGCCGGTGACGGCGACCTTGACGGGGGTAGTGCTCACGGGGATGGCCCTTCACATCGGTCTGGCGCGTGGACGCTCCGACGCTACCAGCGCGCATGCGGCGGCCCGGCGTCGCCCGGGTGCGGCCTTGGTCACCCCGTCGCCGGGTGCCGACCGACGCGTCGCGCACCGCTGCGAGCGCGGGTGCGGGTGCGGGCTCGGTGCGACGACGGGCCCGGGCTCAGTGGGCGAGGGCCAGGGTGGTCAGGGCGAGGATCCAGCTGACGAAGCTGCCGACGAGGAAGTACTCGGTGACGTCGTCGATGCCGGCGGGGCCGCCGCTGTAGCTGCCGGACCTGCTGGGCGAGCCGCCGCGCGCCGCGGCCTGCACCTCGGGGAAGCGGAGCAGTCCCTTGGCGGCGATGACGAAGCCCGCCGCGCCGAGCTCGCCGGCGAGGCCGAGGCCGAGGATGACGAGGCGCTCCATGGGCCCGAGGAGGCGGCCACCCTTGAGGCGGTCCGCCGGGTCGGGGACGGGGGGAGCCGCGATCTGGTCGGGGCGCAGGGCGCCGATCGTGAGCAGGATCAGGCGCACGATGACGTTGGCCGTGGCGACGTTGAAGGCGACGAGGCCGGTGACGAGCAGGACGCGCGCGGGCGAGTGGGACGTGCCGCCGGGCAGGTCGGCCCAGTGCAGCCACGTCGCGAGGGCGCCGCCGGGGGTGCTCGCGGCCCCGGAGAAGAGCAGGAGGCCGACCACGACGACGGCGAAGACGGCGAGCGACTCGAGCGAGCGGCGTCCGGTCAGCTGCGCCTGGCGGGACAGCTCCATCCACGCGGCGCAGCCGACGAGCGCCAGGGCGAGGGCGAGGGCGTCGGGCCACGACGTGAGGCCGGAGACGAGCGCGACGGCGGCCACGACGACCGGCGCGGCGACGTGGGCGGCCGGCCGCGACCGGCGCCAGGAGGAGGAGCGGACGAGATCGGCGGTGCCGAGCCCCACGAGGACCACCGACAGCCAGGTCATGGCAGCCGCCCCAGGGCGGCCATGGCATCGAGCGCCACCCCGACGCCGTCGCGCCGGACCCGCTGCGACACCGCGGACGCGCTGACGCCGAGCCGCGCGGCGACGTCGTGCTGGCTCTGGCCGTCCATGAGTCCTCCGAGGATGTCGCGGGTCGTCGTCGACATCGACCCAACCATGAAGTCCAGACAGTCGAGCGCGACGCGCAGGGCGGCGAGCGTGGTGTCGGGGGAGGCGTCCGACGCAGCGTCGGCCGCGTGCAGCGGCGCTGCGCCGGGGGAGTAGCCGGTACGGGCAGTGCGCGAGCGGGGACGGGTGGCGCGTTCCTCGACCTCGACGATGGCGTCGCGTGCCGCCCAGTAGCCGGGACCGTCGTGGATGCCGCGCTCCGGGTCGAGCGTCGAGACGTCGCCGCGCCCGACCCCGAAGCGGACGTCGGCGAGGGGGTGCAGGCGGGAGCGGACGCGGAAGCTGGCGGCCAGGGCGTCGCCGATGGTGGCGAACACGCCCTGGAACTCGTCTCCGAGGGTGATGACGAGGGGGTCCAGCGGCGTCAGCGCCGCGTTGGCGTCGCTGATCGCCCGTTCGAGCGCGTCGTGCAGACGCTGCCGGTCGGGGTGGAGCCGGGAGTCGACGATGTCGCCGATGAGCACGGCAGGTGAAGCCTCAACCTTCAGTGTCGCCATATGAAGATCATATCTTCATCCACTACATGTGAAGCTATGTTCTTCAGGGGGTCGAATGAAGATAGAGGTCGATCGATCTCTCAGTAGGGCCAGCCATCAGCGTCTGCCCCTGGCGGCAGCGTTCCGGAAGTAGCGCGGGCATGGTAGTGCATTTGAAGTTGCGACCCGGGCGATGTCCAGATAGAGAAGCCAGCCCCTAAATGCGAGGTTGGTCCTCTTCGCACAGGTACTATTGGCGCGCGATGGATGGCCGCTAGGGGTTTCCTGTGACTTTCGGGTGCTCGGCCAAAGCGCATCAGACGCAGGCGCGACGCAATTCGGGACAGCAGGGGATCAGGGGTGCGCAGGGTGATGAGACGGTGACGGCTAAGACACGCAAGGCTCGCTGGGTTCGGCTCGGCTGGGCAGCCGTCGACGCCGCACTGTGGGTCGTCATGATCTTCGCCGCCCTATGGATCCGCCTCGACTTTCGATACGACAACGAGTTCGTACACGGCGCGGCGTGGTTCGCCCTCGCCGCAATGGGTTCCCAGCTTCTAGTCGGCTACGTCGTCGGGCCGTACTCGATCAGCCATGTCCTGGGCTCGTTCGAGGAAGTCGTCGAGCTGACGACGACCACCGCTGTAGTCGGTGCGCTCTTGTTCCTCACCGGCCTGCTCATCGAGCCAGCCGTGGTACCTCGAGGTGTGCCGCTCACCGCGGCGGCACTCGCCTTGGCCGCGATGTTTGCGCTGCGCTTCGTCGTGCGCACGGTGCGTTCGCACCGGGCGGCTCAGTCCGCGGCAGAACGCAACGCGATCGTCTTCGGCGCCGGCGAGGCCGGGCGCCGCCTCATCCGGAGCATGAAGTACGACGACGCGAGTGGCTTCGTGCCCGTCGCGCTGCTCGACGACGACAAGAGCAAGCACCGCCTCCGGCTCGAAGGCGTCCGCGTCCGAGGCACCCGGTCCGACCTCGCCGAGGTGGCCGAGCGCTTCGAGGCCGACACGCTCGTCGTGGCCCTGCCGAACGCGGAGGCCTCGACGCTGCGTGACCTCGCGGCGCGGGCCGCCGACGCCGGTCTCGAGGTCGTCAGCCTGCCGCCGCTCAAGAACATCATCGGCGGGCGCCCGACCTCCCACGACCTCCGCGACCTCGACGTGGCCGACCTGCTCGGTCGCCGGCCGATCGAGCTCGACACCACGGTGATCGCCGAGCAGATCTCCGGTCGCCGGGTGCTCGTCACGGGCGCCGGCGGGTCGATCGGCTCGGAGCTGTGCCGGCAGATCGCCAAGTTCGGCCCGGCGCGACTGTTCATGCTCGACCGCGACGAGTCCGGCCTGCAGGCCACCCAGATGAGCCTGTCCGGCCACGGTCTGCTCGACTCGGACGACCTCGTCCTCGCCGACATCCGCGACACCGCTGCCCTGGCCGAGGCGTTCGACCGCGCTCGCCCGGAGGTCGTGTTCCACGCCGCCGCGCTCAAGCACCTGCCGCTGCTCGAAGCCCACCCGCTCGAGGCCTGGAAGAGCAACGTCGTCGGCACCCTCAACGTCCTCGACGCCGCCGAGCGCACCGGCGTCTCGACGTTCGTCAACATCTCGACCGACAAGGCTGCCAACCCCACCTGCGTCCTCGGCTACAGCAAGCGCATCGCCGAGCGGCTCACCGCCGACTTCGCCCGACGTGCGGACGGACGCTACGTCTCCGTGCGGTTCGGCAACGTCCTCGGCTCGCGCGGCTCGGTCGTGCACGCCTTCACCGCCCAGATCGACATGGGCGGACCCGTCACGGTGACCCACCCCGAGGTCGAGCGGTACTTCATGCTCATCCCGGAGGCCTGCCAGCTCGTCCTCGAGGCCGCCTCCATCGGCACCGACGGCGAGGTCATGGTGCTCGAGATGGGCGAGCAGGTGAAGATCCTCGAGGTCGCGCAAACGCTCATCCGGATGAGCGGGCGCCGCGACGTCGAGGTCGTCTTCACCGGCCTCCGGCCGGGCGAGAAGCTCGGTGAGGAGCTCTTCGCGCTGACCGAGGAACGTCACGGGACGGGCCACCCCCTCGTCAACAGCGTCGGTGTGCCGTCTGTGGACGCCGAGGTCGTCCGTGACTTCTCGTTCCACTCTCCGGTCGAGGCGACGGACTGGATGGCCACGGAGTCCGGCGGCGCCGCTCCCGCAGGCGTGGGGACGCGGGCGATATGACCGTGCTGCTCGTTGCTGCGGTGGCGGCGGTCGCCACGACGGTGTCCGCCCCGCTGATCCGTGCGCTCCTCATCCACAAGCATGTTCTCGACGTTCCCAACCACCGGTCCTCCCACTCGACGCCGGTTCCGAGGGCAGGCGGGCTCGCCTGCCTGGTCGGCGTGGTGGGGGGAGGGCCACCCCCACCCCCCCCCCACCCGG
>JAEWFB010000326.1 GCA_023389095.1 Actinomycetes bacterium | reverse complement strand
GGCCGAGCGGGCCGAGCGGGCCGCGTCGTCCGCGCGGTCCGGGCCTCGGGCCGGGGAGGCAGGCGTGGTTGCTCGCCGGGCTGGGCACGGCGCTGCTGCTCATGGCGGGGGTCGCGACGTTCTCCGGCGACGCCCTCCGCGGGGAGCGCGCCACCACCAGCGCGGCGTCCTTCCAACGCGTCCCGACCGTGCTGACGATCCAGGGCGGTGCCAACGACATCGAGGTGCGGGCCGGTGGTGCGGCCGGCACGGTCGGCGTCGTCACGCGGGCGCGGTGCCCCGGTGGGAGCGTCCCGGCACCGTCGTGGTCCGGCGACACGCTCGTCGTCGACGGGGCGTGCGGCGGGTTCCTCGGCTGGGGCGCGGGCGTCGAACACCTCATCACCGTCCCCGACGGCACCGCGGTGACCGTCGAGACCGGCTCCGGTGACGTCACCATGGCCGGAGCCCTCGGGGCGACCCGGGCCCGGTCCGGCTCCGGTGACGTCGCGGCCCGCGGCGTCACCGGGCCGATCAACCTCGAGTCGGGGTCGGGCGACGTCGACGGTTCAGGGCTCAGCACGGCCGACGTCACCGCCACGAGCGGCAGCGGTGACGTCGTCCTCGACTTCGCCACCGCCGCCGACTCGGTGAGTGTGCAGACCGGCTCGGGCGACGCGTCGCTGCGCCTGCCCGCCGGGTCCTACGACGTCTCGACCGACACCCGGACCGGCGACAACGAGGTGCGCGTCAACCAGAGCACGACGAGCCCCGACCACGTCACGGTCCGTTCCGGCTCCGGCGACATCGCGGTCCGCTACCACTGACCGCCGGTCAGGACGGCGAGCCGGCGGGGGAGTCGTCGTCGAACGCCGAGTACTGGTCGTCGGGCACCGAAGAGCCCGTCGAGCCGGTCGAGCCCGGCGTGCCCGTCGGGCCCGGCGCCGTGGGCGCAGGCGTCTGCGGGGCCCGCTTCTCGACGAGCTTGTCGATGCCCTTGTCGACGCTCGCGCGCACCTTCATGACGGTGTCGCTGTGCTTGCCGCTCGTCTTCTCCTCGATGGTGCCCTCGACCTTGTCGAGTGCCCCGTCGACCTTCTCGCGGTTGTCCTTGGCGTAGTTCGCGGCGATCGAGGCGGCCGTCTTGAGCATCTCCGCCACGGCGTCGCCGAAGTCCTTCGCCTTGGCCTGGAGGTGGACCTCGTCGGCCTTGTGCTTCATCTGGTCACCGAACGACACGGTGCCTCCTCGGGTGGTTCTCGGTCCTGGACGGTGGAGCCGACCGGTGGCCGGACTCTCTGCTGCCAGCGTCCATCCGCGAGGCCGCCGGGCGCAACCGGGGTCGGCCCGGAGCCGACCCTGAGCCGACCCCGACCGCCGCGACGCCAGTGGCGACAGATCGTGTGTCTCGTCGGTCACTCCGCCCTCGGGTGTGACGGGCAGAACTGCGCCGCACGGGGTCTCGGGCGGACAGTGAGGGTGCAGGGATGCGCCCTGCCCCACCCCTCCAGAGGAATCGAAGTGATCACGATGAAGCGACTCGAAGGACGTGTCGCCCTCGTCACCGGCGCGGCGAGCGGCATCGGCCGGGCCACGGCGGTGCGGCTCGCCGACGAAGGCGCCGCGGTGCTCATCACCGACGTCAACGCCGACGCCGGTGAGAAGACCGCGCTGCAGATCCGCGACGCCGGTGGCCGGGCCGTGTTCGTGCGCCACGACGTCACGAGCGAGGCCGACTGGGAGGCCGCGTGCGCCCGGGCCGTCGAGGAGTTCGGCGGCCTCGACGTGCTCGTCAACAACGCCGGCATGGGCGACCTCGCCACCATCGAGGAGACGAGCCTCGAGGACTGGCAGCGCACCATCGCCATCGACCAGACCGGCGTCTTCCTCGGCATGAGGACCGCGGCGCCCCTGCTCAAGGCCTCCGGCCACGGGTCGGTCGTCAACATCAGCTCGATCTTCGGCACGAGCGGTGGTTTCGGCACGACGCCCGCCTACCACGCGGCCAAGGGCGCGGTGCGGACGCTGACGAAGAACACCGCACTGCACTGGGCGACCGAGGGCGTGCGGGTCAACTCGGTGCACCCCGGTTTCATCGACACCCCGATCCTCGAGCCCACCAAGGGCACCCCGTACGAGCAGGTCATGCTCGACCTGACACCGATGGGCCGGCTCGGCCGGCCGGAGGAGATCGCCGCCGGCGTGGCCTACCTCGCCAGCGACGACGCCGCGTTCGTCACCGGCCTCGAGCTCTACATCGACGGTGGCTACATCGCCCGCTGAGCCAGCGAGCGCAACCACACCGGCACGGAGCGCAACCGGGACCAGTCGGGGTCGCCGGCCGACGGACGCTGGGGGTCGCCGCCGACCGCGGCCCCGTCCTCGCTCTCGGTGAGCGCACGACGCATGGCGTGAGCGACGGTGAGCCGGCCACCCGCCGGCTCACCGAGCACCGTGGCCGCGTCGCGCGCCGCGACCATGTCGTGCCCGAGGCTCGGCACCAGCGACTCGACGGTGCGGCTCGGCACGTCGACGAGGGCTCCGGCCAGCCGGGCGACCGCCTCGACCGGCGCGAGCCACAGCGGCACCTGCACCCGGACGAGCCGGGCCTGCGCCGCGTAGGTCCGGAGCAGGTCGACGTAGCTGAGGCACTCGGGCCCGACGAGGTCGAGCCAGCCGGTGACGCGGGGCCTCTCGAGCGCCTCGGCGAGCGCCCACACGGCGTCGGCCACGGCGACCGGCTGGATGACCGACCGGCGCATCCACGCCGGCACGGCCTGCACGAGCGGCAGCCGGTGCGAGGCCTGGCGCAGCACCTCGAAGCTCGTCGAACCGGCGCCGATGACCATCGAGGCGCGCAGGGTCAGCACCGACGCATCGGCCCCGGCGAGCACCTGCTCCACCTCGAGGCGCGACAGCAGGTGCTCGGACAGCTCCTCGACCGGCTGGTCGGGCACGATCCCGGACAGGTAGACGAGCCGCCCGGCCCCGACGCGTCCGGTGGCGTAGGCGACGTTGTCGGCCGCCTGCCGGTCGCGCCGGAGGAAGTCGGCGTCGTCGAGGCCGTGCACGAGGTGGCAGACGGCGTCGACGCCCTCGAGGGCTGCCACGACCTGGTCCTCGTCGTGCACGTCGGCGCGGCGCCACTGCACCGCGTCGGTCCACGGGAACCGCTGCGGCTCGGCCCGCCGGTGCAGCGCGACGACCTCGTGGCCGCGCCGGAGCAGCTCCGGGACGAGCCGCGAGCCCACGTACCCGCTGGCCCCCACGACCGCCACCCGCAGCGTCACGACGCGCCCCTCAGCGACGAGCGCGCCGGCCGTCGCGGCGGAACGAGCCGAGCAGGTCGCCCGCCGTGCGCACGAGGTCGAGCGAGCCCGAGTCGTCGTCGGCCCCGCCGCCCGCCCCGTCGCCCGGCCGCGACATGTTCGTCAGGAACCGCTCGACGAGCGGGTCCGAGGCGCGCTGGACGAGGCCGCGGCCGACGTGCAGCGGCATCCCGTAGAACTCGAGCGCGGTGTCGAGGCGGGCCCGGGTGCGCTCGGCCGTGACCGGGTGCAGCGACAGGGTGACGCCGATCGTCGCCCTGCCGAGCCCGTGGCGCTCCTGCCCGGTGGCCTCGAGGCGGGCCCGCCGGGCGGACGCGTCACGCTCGGTCATCGAGCCGGTCCCGTCGAACCACACCGACAGCGGCCCGAGCCGGGCGCGGATCCGGCCGACGAACGCATCGCCGTCGACCTCGGTGACCTCGGCGCCGGGAAAGCAGCGGCCGATGCGGCGCAGGTCCATGAAGTGGTCCCACACCAGCTCGGCCGGTGCGTCGAGATCCTGGTCGTGTCGCAGCCTCACGGCGGGCCTCCTCCGGGGTGGGTCAGGTGCGGGCTCACCCCCGCACATACCCGCCGCGCCGCCGGTCGCGCCTCTCCGGACGCGTCTACCCGCCGTGGCGGCCCGCCTGCGCGATCCAGTCGTCGCGGAAGAGGTGCCAGTGCAGGCCGTCGCCGTACGCGCCGTCGGCCAGCACGTCGACGCGCTCCTCCCGGCCCCAGGAGGAGAACCCCGTGGCCCGCAGCACCGCGTTGCTCGCGGCGTTGTCGGCGGCGGTCTCGGCGACGAGCCGGCGCAGCCCGAGCCCGCCCTCCTCGCGGGCGCGGAACGCGTGCGCGGTGGCCAGCCGCGCGGCCGTCTTGGCCACGCCCCGACCGCGCGCACTCGGGAACAGCTGGTAGCCCAGCTCGGCGGCATCGCCCGTCATCGGGCCGACGCGGGAGAACACCGTGACCCCGCCGAGTGCGCGGTCGGTGGCGGCGTCGGCGACGCACCAGTCGATCGCCGTCCCCTCGGCCATCCGCTCCTGGCGCACGAGCAGCCACAGCGGGAACGTCTCGGTGGACAGCACCGAGCGCACCGGCATCCAGTGCGTCGGGTCGGCGTCGCGGGGCTCGATGGCCGCGGCGTCCTCGAGCCGCCACGGACGCAGCCGCAGCCCGGCCTCGGGCGCCTCGACGACCATCGGCTCGAACCAGGGTGCGGCCGGGGTCGTGTCGTCGCCGGGGCCGATGCTCGCGGTCCACGTGTCGAGCGCCGGTGCCTCGCCGGTCGGGTCGGGGTGGCTGCCCGGGATCGTGCCGTGCGGCGTGAACCCGGTGGCCCACGCGACGCGTCGAGAGCCCCAGTTCCCGCGCACCGCACGCCAGTGCACGCGGGTCAGGGGCTGGCCCCACCCGCCGTCGCGGAACGCGTGGGCGAGCACGAGGCGGACGGCGCGGGCCATGACGCCGTGGCCGCGGGCGTCGGGGTGCAGGCCGAAGCCGAGCTCGCCGACGCCGGGGCGCACGAGGGGCCGCAGGTCGATGGTGCCGCCGAAGCGGGTGCGGCCCTCCGGGTCCTCCGGGTCGACCCAGTCGATGGCCCACGAGCGGGTGCCGTCGGGCGTCAGCCACGCGGCCCGGTTGCCCTCGATCCAGCTGAGCGCGTCCTCGCGGCCGTACCGGCGCGGGACGGTGGTCCAGCGCAGGCTGTCCGCGTCGGTCGACTGCTCGACGACCGCGTCGGCGTCGGCACCGGTGTGCAGGCGCAGCGTCACGACGCCGTCGGTCAGCGTCGGGGACCCGGTTGCGGAGTCAGGTTCGGGTTCGGGTGTCGGGACGGGCTCGGGGCGCGCGGCAGTCACGGGGCCACCCTGCCAGCCCGCCACGACCGCGGGCCACACACTTACGCGTCGCACTGACGCGTCGCGGGGGCTCACGCAGGGAAAGACCGGGAGCCGAATCACGGCTCCCGGTCCAAAAGGTCCGCTTCCCCTCCACAGGCTGCGTTCCGCGGCCTACCGTACCCACAGGGGGACCGAGGCGAGCGCGGGTTGCGCGCTCGGGCGGCCTTCGCAACTCGGGGGAGTCGCACACGTCCAGCCGGGCCGTGTGCCGGCCGAGGGGGGGCGATGCAGAGGTCGTCAGGGACCCGCTCGCGCGCGCCCGCGTGCGCGCGGGCGTGCGGCAGGCCCCGGAGCCGCCCCCAGACTGCGACTCCGCGCCCGCCCCGCACCCCGTGGGCGTCACCCTACGAACTGCTTCGGAATCCGCAGCCGCGCGTTGCGCAGGTGGATCTGCCCTGCAACGAGAACCTCCCCGCCGCCCGGTATGTGCATGCCGCCGCGGGTAGGAGATGAGCGATGCAGCTCATCGACGAGATCCAGTGGGTGCTGCGGAACGCGCGGCTCAACGCCGCGGACCCGGCGCTGCGCAGCGCGGCGGGATTCGCCCTGGGCAACGGCGTGGCCACGGCCGTGCACCGGGCCCAGGTCGGACGCTGGGAGCGCGGCCACGTCGTCGTCACGCGTCAGCTCGTGCGCCGCTACGAGCAGGTGCTCGACCTCGACGAGGGCTCGCTGCTCTCGGCCGTCGACCTGTTCGGCCGGGCCCGCAGCCCGGTGCGGTCGGTCGCCGTGCTCTCACCCGCCGGCGAACCCGACACCGAGCAGACGCTGCTGCTGCTCGAACGGGCGCTGTCCGAGGACCGGATGACCGGTCTCGAGTGGGACGTGCTCAGCGACTCCCTCGGCCGGATCGGCCGTCCGCTGGTTCGACCCGGCGACTGGGAGGCCTTGCTGCGGCGCCTCCTCCAGGAGACGAGCCTCGGCCTCGGGATCGGCTACACCCAGCGCGCCGAGGCCCTGGCCCGGCTCGTCGGGCACGCCCGCAGCGGACCGGTCGTCGCGGCCATGGCCGCGGAGGTGACCGCCCGGTCCGACGAGCAGTTCTACAACGACCCGCTCGCCATGCTCCACCACACCGACCACCCGGAGGCCGTGTCGGTCGTCCTCGACCAGCTGCGGCAGCCGACGAGCCCGAGCGTGCTGCGGGCCTGCCTCATCGTGCTGACCACCCTCGTCAAGGGGCGGCGGGTCGACGGCGACGTCCGGCTCGAGGCCGCGCGCCTCGCCGTCCAGCACCTGCGCGACCCCGACCTGCCCTACCGCGTCCACCGCGGCGCCGCGAACCTCGTGCGGGCGCTCGGCATCGCCTCCCCGCGACTCGCCTCGGTGCTGACCGCCGAGGACCGCCGGGTGGCCGCGTCGATCGTCCGCGACGGCCGGGCCATCAGCGCCGAGGCCTTCCGCACCGCCATGAAGCGGATCCGCGCCGAGCTCGAGGACGCCGGCGGCCACGAGTCGATCGAGGAGCCGGTGCTCGCGCACCTGCTCGAGACCGCCCTCGGGTCCACGGACGAGGGGGAGCGGGGCTCGGCGCTCGCGATCCTCATGATCTCCCCGCAGTCCCGCGTCGTGGGGCGGGTGCAGGCCCGGGCGCTCGCCGACGCGTTCGAGCGGCGCGACGTCGTGGCCACCCACGAGAGCCTCACGATCCTGTCGTGGCTCGGGCAGCCCGAGGACCTCGACCTCTTCGAGCGGGTCAGCCTCGGCGACGGCACCCCGACCGACGTCGCGACGACGGCCGGGTACGTCCTCGGCAACACGGTCGAGGCGTCCTCGCCGCAGCGGGACGCCCGCGACCGCGCCGTCGCGCTGCGTGTCGCCGAGCTGATGGCGACCGGCGCCGGGTACGACGACGGCGACCACGTCCGCAGCCTCGTCTACGCGCTCGGCATGCGGGGCCGCTACGACCTGCTCCGGTCGCTCGCGGACGCGCTGCCGGACGAGGACCCCGACGCGCTGCCCGTCGACCTGCCCGTCGAGCTGCCCAGGCCAGAGGGCGACCCGGCGGCCGGGACGCGTCCGGGCCCCGACGGTGTCGCCCGCGGCGTCCTGCGCTACTGGTTGGGGCTGCCCGATCACCTGCGTCCCGACGGCGACCCCGCCTGACGCGAACCCGGCCCGACGCGAACCCGGCCGGACGCGAACCCGGCCCGACGCACCGACGCCCACCCCCGCGGACGGGGGTGGGCGTCGGGTCACACGCGGCGCGCCGAGCCGGTTCGGCGCTCCGGTGGCCTCAGCAGCCGGTGGCCGGCTGGCGGAAGCCCGGGAACGGGTTGAGGTCGCCCATGAAGGTGTAGCGACCGCCCGACCCGCTCTGCGTCGGCTCCGAGCCCGTCGCGTTCGGCGGCAGGCGCAGGAACCACGGGAAGAGCGCCTCGTCCTCGGGGTGGTAGGCCCCGTCGGCGCGCTGCGTGCCGTTCGGGTTCGGGCCCTGGCGGAAGGTGTTGGTGCCCTGGGCGAAGCCGATGCCGACGACCGGGTCACCGGTCTCGAGCACCGACGTGCAGCCGTACTGCGGAGCCGTCGGCGTCACCCACGGCTCGACGCCGTTGTTGACGAACGGGTCGTCGGCCCACTCGGCGATCTCGTGGCTGATGGCGTGGATGTCCTGCAGCGCCCAGTCGGTGCCGCCGTCGGGCCGCGAGTAGAGCCCCGGGCTGACGTAGGAGGCCCAGGCGAAGGTCTGCACGGCCGCGTTGCCCTGCGACTTGCCGTAGCCGAGGCGGTTACCGGCCGCCGTGGTGCCGTGGTAGCCGATGACGCAGCAGTCGGTCAGCGACTTGCCGCTGTGGAGCATGACGTCGTCGGTGAGGTAGAGCGGCAGGTGCGTCGGGTCGGCGCTGGACTCGAGGTTGGTGATCTGTGCCGACCACCAGCCGATGTCGACGCTCGCGAAGACGACGCCGCGACCGCTCTGCAGCAGGCCGCCCTGGTTGCTCGGCACCGTGATGGTGACGGGCGGCAGGACGTTCGGGTGCAGGCGCAGGTGGTACGGGCTCTTGCCGGTCTTGTCGAACTGCGCGCGCATCGTCGCGTCCTGCAGCTGGAGCGGCACGCCGGCGTCGGCCTGCGAGAGGGCGCCGCCGGGGCCCTTGACCATGGCCGGGCTGTTCGGGAACGCGCCGGCCGCGGTGGCGGCGGTCGTCGAGCCGTAGTCGCCGTCGGCGAACTGCGGGGAGGCGAGGGTGGCGCCCACGACGCCCGACCCGTCGAAGGTCCGTCCGGCGATGACGACCTTGATCGGCGTGACGTCCACCTGCACCGTCACGTCGCACGCGGCACCCGAGCACGAGTGCGGGTCCGCGCCGACCATGTTGTAGCCGTAGGTCTTGCCGTCGGCCGGGTCGGTCTGGGTGCCGTGCCAGTGGGCGACGGTCCGACTGGTCGGCAGGACCGTCGCGCCTCCCATGGTCACCGACTCCGCCTTGAGGGCGTCGTCACCGATGACCTGCGGCTCGGACGTGGTGGGTGTACCCGCCGTGGCCGCTCCGGCGGCCGCCACGAGTGACGCGGCGGCGACCAGCGCTGCTGCAGTGGAACGCAGTCTCATGTGTGCTCCATCCAATGGGTTTGTTCCTAAGGCCCCCGATGCGCGGAATGTAACCCCCGGGAGGTGCCGGTGGGTGCTTTCGCTACGGTGTAATTGGTTGGTAGACAGAGGTTTTCATGGAAATCTCAGGTTCTGCACATGATCTCGGCAGGTGGCGTCCAGCAGGTCCCCAGCGACCCTCCAGCAGCCCTCCGGCGGCAGGCCCCGGCCAGGGGCTAGGTTGCTGACGTGGACACCGACGAGATCCTGACCCTGATGCGCGACGTGGCCGACGAGGTGGTCAACCCGCGCTTCCGGGCCCTCGCGGAGGGGGAGGTCCACGAGAAGCGTCCCGGCGACCTCGTCACCGACGCCGACCGCGAGGCCGAGGTGCTCATCACCCGGGCACTCGTCGCCGCGTTCCCCGACGCCGTCGTGCTCGGCGAGGAGACCTTCGCCGCCGACCCCGCCCTCATGGACCGCTACGCCGCGGCGCCGCACGCCTTCACCCTCGACCCCGTCGACGGCACGAAGAACTTCGTGCACGGCTCGCCCGACCACGCCGTCATGGTCAGCGAGACGGTCGACGGCCAGGCGGTCCGGGCGTGGATCTGGCAGCCGCAGCACCGGGTCGGCTACGTGGCCGAGCGCGGCGCCGGCGCCTGGCGCCACGACGCCGAGGGCACGACGCGTCTCACGGTGCCCGACGCGTCGGCCGAGGCGTCGGCTGCGGACGGGCCGCGGGGCCGCACCTCGCGGCGGGCCTGGATCGGGCGCAGCCTCGACGGCCTCCCGCCGCTCGAGCTGACGTGGGTGTCGTGCGGCATCGACTACCCGAAGCTCGTCGAGGGCGCCGCCGACTACGTCCTCTACGGACGCGGCGCGCCGTGGGACCACGTACCCGGCTCGCTCCTGCTCGCCGAGGCCGGGGGCCTGCTCGGACGCACCGACGGGCAGGCGTACTCCCCGCGCGACACGGCACCGCCCGGGCTCGTCGCCGCCGGTAGCGCAGGTGTCTACGACCGGGTCGTCGCGGCGCTCGCCGCCGACGCCGACTGAGGTCGGTCCGCGTCGACCGGGGGCGGCTCAGCCCTCGGACGCCTCCTTCGACGCCTTCTTCGACGCGGCCTTGCGCGCCGGGCCGGTCCCGGCCGCTGTCGTCGCCGCCCGGGCCGCCTTCTTCTCGGTCCGGGTCGCGCCTGACGGCTTCTTCGTGTCGACGTAGCGCTCGGGGTCCTTGTCCTGGGGCGTGATCCCGCCGGCCCACCTCTGTGCCTCGTAGCGCAGGAACTGCACGGCGATCTCGTGCCGCAGCTCGAGGCTGGCGCGCTGCCGGAAGTCGGCGAGGTCCTGGCGCTCCTCCTCGCCCATGTGGTCGCTGTTGTGCACGTTGGCGTCGACGACGGCGGTCCACCAGGCGTCGGACCCGGTGCGGCAGCGCCCCACCCTGCGCACGCCCTTGCGGATCTCGTTGTGGTCGTGGACGGCGTCCTCGACCTCCTCGTCGACCGACTCGGCGTCGGCACCGCCCGTGCCGAGCCGGAGCAGCTCGGGGTAGAAGTAGCGCTCCTCGGCCTCGGCGTGCAC
>JAEWFB010000291.1 GCA_023389095.1 Actinomycetes bacterium | reverse complement strand
ACCCCGAGGCGCGCAAGGTCGTCGTCGAGCAGGGCATCGTGCGCCGGCGGAAGGTCGACGTCGCCAAGGACCTGCCCGACAAGCGGATCGCCGACATCACGGTCGAGCTCGACGACGACCTGGGCCGTTCGATCCGCGAGGCCGAGCGGGCCCTGGGCCGCCGCCTCGCCCAGCGCTACCGGGCGCTGCTCGCCGAGGGCGAGGGCCACGAGTACGACGGCGCGCCCGACGAGGCGCTGCTGCGCCGGGTCGCCGCCGCCGAGTTGCGGCACGCGTCCGACACCGGCGAGAAGGGCGAGAACGTCTTCAGCCTCGTGCGCCGCATCGGCCAGGCCAAGTCGACGCTCGCCGCCGACTACGCGGTGCAGCTGTCCCACTCGGTCGGCAAGGTCGTCTTCTTCGCCAAGCACATCGACGTCATGGACGCCGCGGAGGCCGTGTTCGCCTCCGCGGGGCTGGGCACCGTCTCGGTGCGCGGCGACCAGACGTCCAAGGCGCGCCAGGACGCCATCGACGGGTTCCAGAAGGACCCCGAGGTGTCGGTGGCGGTCTGCTCGCTCACCGCGGCCGGCGTCGGGGTCAACCTGCACGCGGCGTCCAACGTCGTGCTCGCCGAGCTGTCGTGGACGGCGGCCGAGCAGCAGCAGGCGATCGACCGCGTCCACCGCATCGGCCAGGACGAGCCGGTCACCGCGTGGCGCATCCTCGCCGCCGGCACCATCGACTCGAAGATCGCCGAGCTCATCGACGCCAAGCAGGGCCTGGCCGCCCGGGCGCTCGACGGCAGCGACGAGGAGGTCAGCTCGGGCGACACGCTCCAGCGCGACGCGCTCGTCGCGCTGCTGCGCGAGGCGCTGACCGAGACCTGGGCCTGACGCGGCCGCGACGCGGGCCCGACGGGGGCCTGACGCGTCAGCGGTCCACGGCCGGCGAGCGCCGGTCGAGGTAGGCCGTCGCGGAGTCGACCGTCAGCAGCTGGCCCGCGTCGTCGTCCTCGATGCGGATGCCGGCCCGCTTGCCGAGACGCTCGACGAGCTCGACGACGTCGAGCGAGTCCAGCTCGAACGCGGTGCGCAGGTCGGTGTCGCCGGCGACGCCGTCGAGGCTGGCGTCGGGCACGATCTCGCGGAGCACGCTCTCGAGCATGCTGCGTGCACGGTCGGTCATGGGTCTCAGAGCTCCTCGGGTGTCTGCAGCAGGCGGTCGATCGTGCGGAGCAGCCGCGAACCCGTCGCCCCGTCGGTCGCGCGGTGGTCCCCGGCCAGGGTCACGACGACCAGGGGTCGCACGCCGAGCAGGCCGTCGACCGCCCACGGGCGCTCCAGCACCGCACCGAAGCCGACGAGGGCCACCTGCGGCGGGTAGATGACGCCGAGGACGCTCTCGACGCCCTGGTCGCCGAGGTTGGACACCGTGATGCTCGGCGGCGCGAGGTCCGACCCGTGCAGCCGGCCGGACCGGGACCTCCGGGTCAGCTCCTTGGTCCGGGCCATCGTCTCCTCCACGGTGAGACGGTCGGCCCCGGCGATGACCGGCACGAGCAGCCCACCGCTGCGCAACGACAGGATGAGCCCGAGGTCCACGTCGGCGGCCGGGCGGAAGGCGTCGTCGACCCAGTGGCCGTTGAGCTCGGGCACGACCCGGGCCGCCCGGGCGGTCGCCGCCAGCAGCAGCGCAGCAGGCACGAGACGCTCGGACATCTCGAGCTCGCGGTTGCGCTCCTTCATCCACCGCAGGCTCAGGGAGAGGTCAACGGTGTGGGTCAGGTGGTAGTGCGGGACCTCGCGGTTGGACCGGCTCATGAGCCGGGCGATGGCGACCCGCATGTCGGTCGAGGTTCGCGTCGTCTCGGGCGCTGTCGTCTCGGGCGCTGTCGTCTCGGGTGCCGTCGTCTCGGGTGCCGTCGGTTCCGGCGCCCTCGTCTCGGGGGGCCGCGTCTGCCCGGGCGCCGCCGCCCGGCGCACGTCCTCGACCCGGACGGCGCCCCGGAAGCCCGTGCCGGTGACGGTCGAGAGGTCGACCCCTTCCTCCTCGGCGACGCGTCGCGCGAGGGGTGAGACGCGGGCACGGGTCGCGAGGGCAGCCACGGGCTCGGGGGCCACGGGCGCGGGAGCCACGGGCGCGGGAGCCACGGGCGCGATCGGCGCCGGAGGCGTCGCAGCCGGGGGCGCAGCCGCAGCCGGGGGTGACGGTGCAGCCGGGAGCGCGGCGCCGTCGCCGAGCCGCGCGAGCGCCGTCCCGACCGGCACGGTGCGGCCCTCGTCGACGAGCAGCTCCTCGACCGTTCCCGACTCGAAGCACTCGACCTCGACCGTCGACTTCGGCGTCTCGACGACGGCGACGATGTCACCACGCCGCACCGGGTCGCCGACCTTGACGAGCCACTCGAGCAGGATGCCCTGCTCCATGTCGGCACCGAGCGACGGCATCCGGAACTCACCCATGGCCACCGACCGCCCGCCTGACCGCCGCCGCGATGTCCGAGACCTGCGGCAGGGCGGCCTCCTCGAGGTGGTGGGGGTAGGGCACGGGGACCTCGGCACCGCAGACCCGCTCGACCGGCGCGTCGAGCTCGTAGAAGGCCTGCTCGGCGATGCGGGCCGACACCTCGGCCGC
>JAEWFB010000269.1 GCA_023389095.1 Actinomycetes bacterium | reverse complement strand
GTCGGAGATGCTGCGCCCCTCGGCCGCCTCGATGGCGGCGTCGACGTCGTGGAAGGCGACGCCGAGGCGCTCGGCCAGCGCCCGGCCGACCGTGGTCTTGCCGGCACCGGGCGGCCCGACGACCACGGCGACCGGACGCGTGCCGCCCGATTTCGCTGCGGCAGAGACGGTCTCGCTGGGTTCGTTCGCTGCCGCGGTCACCACGTGCGCAGGCCCTCCGGGATGGCCGCGAGGTAGGCGGCGTGGTTGCGGGACGTCTCGGCCACCGAGTCGCCGCCGAACTTCTCGAGGCAGGCCTCGGCGAGCACGAGGGCGACCATCGCCTCGGCCACGACCCCGGCGGCGGGGACGGCGCACACGTCGGAGCGCTGGTGGATGGCGGTGGCGGCCTCCCCGGTGGCGACGTCGACGGTCGCGAGCGCCCGCGGCACCGTGCTGATCGGCTTCATCGCGGCACGCACCCGCAGGGGCTGCCCGTTCGACATGCCGCCCTCGGTGCCTCCCGCCCGGGCGGTGCGGCGGGTGATGGTGCCCTCGACGAGGTCCATCTCGTCGTGGGCCTGCGACCCACGGCGGCGCGCGGTCTCGAAGCCGTCTCCGACCTCGACACCCTTGATCGCCTGGATGCTCATGAGGGCCTGGGCGAGGCGGCCGTCGAGCTTGCGGTCCCAGTGCACGTGCGAGCCCAGGCCCGGGGGCAGTCCGTAGGCCAGCACCTCGACGACCCCGCCCAGCGTGTCGCCGTCCTTGCGGGCGGCGTCGACCTCGGCCACCATCGCGGCCGAGCCGGCGGCGTCGAACGCGCGCACCGGGTCGGCGTCGAGGCGCTCGACGTCCTCGGGCGTCGGCACCGCGGCGTCGGCCTCGACGCCGGCCGTGCCGATGGACACCGTGTGCGACACGAGCCGGATGCCGTAGGCCTGCTCGAGGAAGCGGGCGGCGATCTCGCCGAGCGCGACGCGGGCCGCGGTCTCGCGGGCGCTCGCGCGCTCGAGGACGGGCCGGGCGTCGTCGTGACCGTACTTCTGCATCCCCACGAGGTCGGCGTGCCCGGGGCGGGGACGGGTCAGCGGCTTGTTGCGCGCGACCTCCTTCTCGGCGTTGACGTCGTCGGCCGCGGCGAACGTCGCGTCGGAGACCGCCTCCGGGCTCATGACCGTCGTCCACTTCGGCCACTCGCTGTTGCCGATGCGCACCGCGAGCGGCGAGCCCATCGTCACGCCGTGGCGCAGGCCGCCGAGGAACTCGACCTCGTCCTGCTCGAACTTCATCCGGGCGCCGCGGCCGTAGCCGAGCCGCCGGCGCGCCAGCGCAGCCTGCAGGTCCTTGGCCCCGACTTCGACACCGGCCGGCACACCCTCGACGACGGCGACGAGCGCCGGGCCGTGGGACTCACCGGCGGTCAACCAACGAAACATGTCCCGATCCTCCCACGGGGCCGCCCGGCCCCTCGGACCCGCCCGAGACGCGGACGGCCCGGACACCGACGGGCGTCCCCGCCACGGCGGGAACGCCCGTCAGGCAACGCTCAGTCAGGCCGTGGTCGATGCCCGGACCTCGTTCGCCACCTCGAACACGGTCTCCTGGGGAGGTTCGGCGAACCCGCCGTCGATGCCCGCCTGCATCCGCGGCATCAGGATCCCGTCCCGGAAGGCCTCCCAGCTCTCCTTCGACTCGTGGACGGCCACGATGGTCCAGCCGTCGGCGGACGGCCCGGCCGCGTGGAAGAGCTGTCCTGCCGGCAGGCCGTCAGGAGGATGGACCGCCGCGATCGAGGCCTCGTACTGGTCCTTGGTACCCCCCTTGAACTGGTGGACGACGCCATAGCTCATACCGTGCACTCCCTTCATCGGATCGACCCCGGCCCACAGGGCCACCCGAGAAGGTCTCGGCGGGGCCTGCTTCGACGCTACGCGCGCGGCGACGACGCGTCGACGGACAAAACCGTCGACCCCGGGGGACGACCCACGCGGCTCATGGCCAACCGACACAAACGATCTCGCGGACTTCGGAGCCGACCCCCACAGCTGGCCTGTCAGAAGACGAGGGGCACCTCGGTGACGAGGGAGACGAGCAGCCCGACGAGCATCCACGGGCCGAACGCGATGTCGTCCTTGCGCGAGCCACGCAGCACGGTGAGCCGCACGACGCCGTAGGCGCCGGCCAGGAGGAAGGCCGCGCACGCCGCGACGAGCGTCGCGGTCGCGGACACGTAGCCGGAGGCGAGCCCGACGAGGCCGGCGAGGGTGACGTCGCCGAACCCGAACCCACTGCCGAGCAGGGCCGCGAGCAGGGCGAGGAGCAGGAACACCGCCCAGAGCACGAGGCCGGCGATGACGGCCCGACGCATCGCCGCCCAGTCGCCCGAGGCGAGGGAGGCGAACGCCAGCTGCGCCAGGAGCATGACGTACGCCGGACGCGTCAGCCCCCGGGGCAGGCGGTGGACGTCGGCGTCGATCCACGACAGCGCCACGGCGACGGCCGCGAACCCGAGGTAGGCAGGCGTCAGCGCCCACTCCGACAGCGGGCCGAAGCGCCACGCCAGCAGGGCCCAGAGCAGCCCGGTCGACGCCGTCACGACCCAGGCGCCGATGCGCGGCCCGCGCCCCATCTCGTCGTCGAGCCGGTAGCCGAAGGTCGCGAGCCGCCGGCGCAGCACCTCCCCGACGCCGAGGCCCGCGAGCCCCATGACGACGACGAACCACCACGGCGTCGGCGGCGCCTCGACCCACGTCATGACGTCGCTCCCCCGTTCGACGCGGATCGCGCCGCCGCTCGCCGGCCGAGGGCGGCGTCGAGCGCCGCCCGCATCGGCTCGAGCGGTGCGGCCCGCCCCGTCATGAGCTCGACCTGCCGGGTGGCCTGGTGCAGGAGCATGTCGGTGCCGGGCGCGACCGCCCAGCCCGCCGCGACGGCTGCCCTCACGAGCGGCGTCGTGCCCCCGCCGTAGACGACGTCGAGGAGCACCGTGGGCCCCGACGCGTCGCGCGCGCCCGACGTCGGGAGCCGGTCGAGCCCGGTCACGGCCGCCGGCGGCACGGTGCTGACGACGACCTCGACGGTGGGCCACTCCCCCAGTCCGACGACCTGGACGGGCAGACCGGCGGCACGGGCCTGCTCGAGGGTCTCGGGCCGGGCCGCGTCGCGCGCCATGAGCACGACGCGTCGGGCCGCGCCCGCCACGGCCGCGAGAGCAGAGCGAGCCGTGGCCCCCGACCCGATGACGAGGACCGATGCCGGCTCTGCCGCGCCGGCATCGGCCAGGGCGCGCCGGATGCCCTCGACGTCGGTGTTGTGGGCCGACCAGCCGGCAGGGGTCGGCACGAGCGTGTTGGCCGCCCCGGTGGCCCTCGCCGTGTCGTCGGCGAGGTCCGCCGCGGCCAAGGCCGCCTCCTTGAGGGGCATCGTCAGGGACAGGCCCCGACACGCCTCGCCGACGCCCGCGAACGCCTCGGCGAACCCGTCCGCGTCGACCTCACGGCGACCGTAGTCCCAGTCGAGGCCGAGGGACGCGTACGCGGCGCGGTGCAGCACCGGCGACAGGGAGTGCGCGATGGGGCTGCCCCACACCGCGCACCAGGGTGTCAGCACTTGCCCTTGTTGGCCGCACACCAGTCCTGGAACTCCTGGACGTTGCGCTGGTGCTCCTCGTAGGTCGAGGCGAACTTCGTCTCGCCGGTGGCGAGGTTGACGGTGACGAAGTACAGCCAGTCGCCCGGCGCGGGGTTCGCGGCGGCCTTCAGGGCCTTGTCGCCCGGGCTCCCGATCGGGCCCGGAGGCAGCCCCGGGAAGCGGCGCGTGTTGTACGGGCTGTTGCTGTCGAGCATGGCCTGCGTCGGCACGCCGCGCTTCCTGAAGATGTAGTTGACCGTGGAGTCGAGCCCGAGCGACATCTTCTTCGCGAGCCGGTTCTCGATGACCCGCGCCACCTTGGCCTGGTCATCCTCGGTCTGGGCCTCGCCCTCGACGAGGCTGGCGACCGTGACGACGCGCTCCATCTGGTCGGCCGGGATGCCGAGGGCAGCGAGGCGCTTGGTCGACTCGGCGACCATCTCCTTGAGCTGGTCGAGCGCCGTCGACTTGGACCCGAACTCGTAGCTCGCCGGGAAGAGGTAGCCCTCGATGTTGCCCTTGGCCGACGGGGGGAGGCCGAGCTGGTCGACCTGCTTGGCCGCCGCCTGGTAGTCGGCGACCGGGATGCCCGAGCCCTTCGAGAGGCGGGCGTAGATCTCGTCGGTCCAGAGGCCCTCGGGGATCGTGACGCGCGTGATGTTCCGGTTCTTCGGGTCGACGAGGATCGCGAGCGCCTCGGCCGCGGTCATCTGCTTCTTGAGCGTGTAGATCCCGGGCTGGATGCCGGCGCTCTTGGGGTTGGCCGCGGCCGCCTCGATGAACGCCTTGGTCGACTTGATGACGTCGTCGTCGACGAGCGTCTTGGCGATGGCGGCGCCGCCCTGGCCGTCCTCGACGGTGACCTGCACCTCGCCGGAGCCGGGCCCCGGGTAGTCGTTGGCCTCGAAGATGCCCTCGACGACGGGCCACAGGGCCTTGTAGGCGACGGCGACGCCGCCGCCGATGAGTCCCAGGGCGAGGACGATGACGACGAGGCGGCGGAACACCGACGGCCGGCCCGAGCGCCGGCCCCGTGGCTCGACCGGCGGGGCCGGCTCCGCCGGCGCGGCCGACGGCGCGGCGGTGTCGCGTCCTCGGCGACGACCCCGTCGGCGAGCGGCCTCCTCGGCCTCGCGCAGCTCGCGGCGCGTCATCGGGGCTCCGGCCGTGGCCGGTCCCCCGGCTGCTGCCGGTGCGTGCGGGTCGTCGTGCTCGACCGGCGCGGTCTCGTCGTGGGCGAACGGATCATCGTGGTCGCCGAAGATGGACGACTCCAGGTGCTCCTTCATCGTCGGCGTTCCTTCTTCCGTCGTCCGGTGGGCGAGACCGTCTCGCCGGGTGGCCGGCCCTGGGCCGACTCGGTGTCGAGGGCCGACTGGAGGATCAGCACCGCAGCGGCCTGGTCGACCACAGACCGTTGACCACGGCCGGGGACACCACTGTCGCGTAGTCTCCGGTGCGCATCGACGGTGGTCAAGCGCTCGTCGACGAGGCGCACCGGTACCGTACCCAGCCGCACGGCCAGCAGCGCCGCGTACGCGCGGGCCAGGCGGGCGGCCTCGCCCTCCTGCCCGGACAGCAGCCGCGGGAGCCCGACGACGACCTCGACCGCGCCGAGGTCGGCGACGAGCGTCGCGAGCGTCGCGACGTCGGTGTCGCCGTCGAGGTCGCGGGGCAGCGTCTCGACGGGGTGGGCGAACGTCCCGGAGGGGTCGGACGCGGCGACGCCGACGCGGGCCTGGCCCACGTCGACGCCGACGCGAACTCCGGGACGTACGCCCGCGGGGGTCACTGGGCGGCGCCTCGGTTGCGCAGCGCGTCCTCGACGGCTCCGAGCGCGGCCGACACCTTCGAGGCGTCGGTGCCGCCACCCTGCGCGAGGTCGTCGCGGCCGCCGCCGCCACCACCGAGCGTCTGGGCCGCCCGCTTGACGAACACGCCTGCCTTGAGGCCGGCCTGACGGGCCCGCTCGTTCGTCGCGACGATGACGACGGGACGCTCGTTCGAGACGCCCGCCATCGACACCAGGACCGGTCGCTCGTTGCCGAGGCGCGAGCGGACGTCGGTGACGAGCGCGCGCAGGTCGTCGCCGCCGACGCCGGCACCGGCGTCGTGGCTGACGAACGTCACGCCGTCGATGTCACGCGCCGACGCCACGAGACCCGCTGCTGCGCCGAGCACCTGTGCCTGGCGGACCGCCGCGATCTCCTTCTCGGCGTCGCGCAGGCGGGTCAGGATGCCGCCGATGCGGTCGGGCAGTTCGTCGCGACGCACGCCGAGCGTGTCGGTCAGCTGGCTGACGATCGCCGCCTCACGGGCCAGGTGGGTGTAGGCGTCGGCACCGACGAGGGCCTCGACGCGCCGCACGCCCGAGCCGATCGAGGCCTCGCCGAGCAGCTTGACGACACCGATCTGGCCGATGCGCGGCGTGTGCGTGCCGACGCACAGCTCGCGCGACCACTCGCCGATGGACACGACGCGCACGCGCTCGCCGTACTTCTCGCCGAACAGGGCCATGGCGCCGAGCTTCTTGGCCGCGTCGAGGTTCATGACGTCGGCGGTGACGGGCAGGTCCTCGAGGAGGAAGCCGTTGATCCGCGCCTCGATCTGGGCCAGCCCGTCGGTCGGGACCGCTTGCAGCGAGCGGAAGTCGAAGCGAAGCCGGCCGGGCGAGTTCTCGGAGCCGGCCTGGGTCGCCGTCTCCCCGAGCTCGTCGCGCAGCGCCTGGTGGACCATGTGCGTGGCCGTGTGCGCTCGCGAGATGGAGCGCCGGCGCACGACGTCGACCTCCGCCTCGGCCTCCTGGCCCACGGCGGCCTCGCCCTCGAGCACCGTGGCGCGGTGCACGACGAGGCCCGTGATGGGGCGCTGGACGTCCGTGACCTCGAGCAGCGCGCCGTTGGCCAGGCGGATGCGGCCGTGGTCGGCCAGCTGGCCGCCGGACTCGGCGTAGAGCGGGGTGCGGTCCAGGACGATCTCGACGTCGTCGCCGGCCTCGGCGCGCTCGACGACGGCGCCGCCGCGGAGCATGCCGCGCAGGCGGCTGTCGGTGAGCACCTGGTCGTAGCCGGTGAACTCGACGTCGCGCCCGAGCGTGTCGGCCAGCTGCCGGTACACCGACGTGTCGCCGTGCGCGCTCTTCTTGGCCCTGGCATCGGCCTTGGCCCGGTCGCGCTGCTCACCCATGAGGCGACGGAAGCCCGCCTCGTCGACCTGCAGGCCCTGCTCCGCCGCCATCTCGAGGGTGAGGTCGATGGGGAAGCCGTACGTGTCGTGCAGCGCGAACGCCTCCGAGCCACCGAGCGTCGAGGAACCCGACGACTTCGCCCTGGCGACCGCGGTGTCGAGGATCGTCGTGCCCGAGCTCAGGGTGCGCCGGAACGCGTCCTCCTCCGCGTACGCGACCTGGCTGATGCGTCGGAAGTCGGTCTCGAGCTCCGGGTAGGAGGCCTTCATCCGCTCCATGCTGACCGGCATCAGGTGCTCGAGGGTCGGCGCGTCGACGCCGAGCAGGCGCATCGAGCGGACCGCACGGCGCAGCAGGCGGCGCAGCACGTAGCCGCGCCCCTCGTTGCCGGGCACGACGCCGTCGCCGATGAGCATGAGCGAGGAGCGCACGTGGTCGGCCACGACCCGGAACCGGACGTCGTCCTCGTGCTCGGCGCCGTAGCGCCGGCCGGTGAGGTCCTCGGCCGCCGAGATGACGGGGAAGACCTCGTCGGTCTCGTAGATGTTGTCGACGCCCTGGAGCAGGAAGGCGACGCGCTCGAGGCCCATGCCGGTGTCGATGTTGCGCTTGGGCAGCTCACCGACGATGTCGAAGTCCTCCTTCGACCGCACGTTCTCCAGCTCGTACTGCATGAAGACGAGGTTCCAGAACTCGAGGTAGCGGTCGCCCGCCTCCCAGTCGCCGTCGGCGCCGTACGCGCGGCCGCGGTCCAGCAGGATCTCCGAGCACGGGCCACCGGGGCCGGCCACGCCCATGTTCCAGTAGTTGTCCTTGCGGCCGAGGCGCACGATGCGGTCGTCGGACAGGCCCGCGACCTTCTTCCAGAGCGCGATCGCCTCGGCGTCCTCGTGGTAGACGGACGCGTAGAGGTCCTTCTCCTCGAAGCCGAGGCCGCCGTCGGCCTGGCTCGTCGTGATGAGCTCCCAGGCCAGCTCGATGGCGCCTTCCTTGAAGTAGTCGCCGAAGCTGAAGTTGCCGTTCATCTGGAAGAACGTGCCGTGCCGGGTGGTCTTGCCCACCTCCTCGATGTCGAGGGTGCGCACGCACTTCTGCACGCTCGTCGCGCGGCTGTACTGCGGTGTCTCCTGGCCGAGGAAGTACGGCTTGAACGGCACCATGCCGGCGTTGACGAACAGCAGGTTCGGGTCCTGGTGCACGAGCGACGCGCTCGGCACGACCGTGTGGCCGCGGCTGCCGAAGTAGGTGAGCCAACGACGCCTGATCTCAGCGGTTTCCATGCGTCAGTCCTTGGGTCGAAAGTGGTCCGGCGTGTCGCCGCATCTCTCATGGGCGGGCGACGGTCGGGGTCGGGGCAGGTCGGGGCGGGGCCAGCCCGGCGCCTACCAGGGCGCCACTGGCCCCCGGGGAGCTCGACGCTGGTGCGCGCTCACCCGGGCCTGGACCACCGTGCGTGCCTCTCGGGCCACGATCCATCCGTCCTTCGGGTCGTCGACGCGGAGCTCGCGCCGTCTGGTCAACCCTAACGGACGGTGTGGCACCGGTCCCACCGCGTTCCGGGCGGCCCGACGACACCGCTGGGCCGGCCCCCGGGTGGGGACCGGCCCAGCAACGACTGCGGTGACGCGTCAGACGGGCTCCACCTCGGCCACGAGGTCGGTCTTGACCTCGGGGAAGTGGCAGGCCTGGCGGTGCAGGCCGGCCTCTCGCTTGGTGCGCCCGGCGACGTCGGCCTCGGAGGCCACGAGCGGCGGCTCCTGGGTGGCGCAGATGTCCTGCGCCTTCCAGCAGCGCGTGCGGAACCGGCAGCCGCTCGGCGGGTCGATCGGGCTCGGCACGTCACCGACGAGGCGGATGCGCTCCTTGGGGGCGATGCCGCGAGCGACGTTGATGTCGGGCGCCGCCGACAGCAGGGCCTGCGTGTACGGGTGCTCCGGCGCCTCGTAGATCTTCTTCTTGTCGCCGTACTCGACGATCTTGCCGAGGTACAT
>JAEWFB010000261.1 GCA_023389095.1 Actinomycetes bacterium | reverse complement strand
CCCACGGGCTACGAGGTCGGTGTGCTGAACGGCCGGGTCTCACCCGGTGACGTCGTAGCGGTGGTGGGCGCCGGCCCGGTCGGGCTCTCCGCCATCATGGGTGCCAAGCTCTTCAGTCCTTCCCATGTCGTGGCCATCGACCTGGCCGATGCCCGACTCGATGCGGCCAAGCAGTTCGGGGCCGACATCACGGTGAACCCGGCTCGCGAGGACGCGGTCGAGGTGCTGCGCGGCCTGACGGGTGGGCTCGGGGCGGACGTCGCCATCGAGGCCGTCGGCGTCGCGGCGACCTTCGAGCAGTGCGCGGCCCTCGTGCGGCCGGGTGGCCGGGTGGCCAACGTCGGGGTGCACGGCGGGCCGGCGGCGCTGCACCTGGAGGACCTGTGGATCCGGAACGTCACCATCACCACGGGTCTCGTCGACACGTACTCGACGCCCACGCTGCTGAAGCTGCTCTCGACGCACCAGGTCGACCTGGCGAGGTTCGTGACCCACCGCTTCGCGATGGGTGAGTTCCTCGACGCGTACGACACCTTCGCCCGCGCGGCCGACACCGGCGCCCTCAAGGTCGCCCTGTCCGGCTGAGCGGAACCGCGGGCGCGAGCCCTCAGAGCTCGACGTGCATGACGTGGGCGCCGACGCGCGTCCCGTCGGGCAGCTCGTGGGCGCGGGGGACGGTGCCGATGATCGTGAAGCCGAGGCTCTCGTAGAGGCGCACGGCGCCGAGGTTGGTCTCGACGACGGCGTTGAACTGCATCGCGTCATAGCCGGCCCCGCGCGCCCACGCGAGCGAGTCCTCGACGAGGGCGCGCCCGACGCCGCGACCGCGGGCCGCATCGGTGACCATGTAGCTCGCCGTCGCGACGTGGGCGCCCGGCCCGGGACGGTTGCGACCCATCTTCGCGGTGCCGAGCAGCTGGTCGCCGTCCGCCACGGCGACGGTGGTCCGCCCGCCGGGGCCGTTGTCGAGCCAGATCGCCCGGGCACCGGCCTCGTCGAGGTCGACGGGATAGGGGAACGTGTCGCCGGCACGGACCACCTGCTCGACGACCGCCCACACGGCGGGCCAGTCGGCGTCGGTGTAGTCGCGGACGGTCACGGCGGTTCGGGATGCGGAGGGCACGCGCACAGCCTCACGCGTCGGGGACGTTGGCGTCCAGCTCATCGAGCCACGCCGCGCCCGAGGCGTCCGACGGCATCCGCCAGTCGCCCCGCGGCGACAGCGAGCCGCCGGCGAGGACCTTCGGGCCGTTCGGCAGCGCCGAGCGCTTGAACTGGTTTGCGAAGTAGCGCTGGACGAAGACCTCGAGCCACCGGCGGATCGTCGGCAGGTCGTAGGCGACGCGGTCGGCGTCGGGGAAGCCCGGGGGCCACGCGCCGGTCTCGGGGTCGTGCCAGGCGTTCCACGCCAGGTAGGCGATCTTCGAGGGCCGGTAGCCGCGCCGCAGCACGTGGAAGAGGGTGAAGTCCTGCAGCGCGTAGGGCCCGATCGTGGCCTGGGTGCTCTGCGGCGCCTCCCCCTCCCTGGCCGGTACGAGCTCGGGGCTGATCTCGGTGTCGAGGATCGACAGGAGCGTCTCGCCGACGTGGTCCTCGAACTGGCCCGAGGCGACGACCCAGCGGACGAGGTGCTGGATGAGGGTCTTGGGCACGCCCGTGTTGACGGCGTAGTGGCTCATCTGGTCGCCGACGCCGTACGTGCACCAGCCGAGGGCCAGCTCGGACAGGTCGCCGGTGCCGAGGACGATGCCGCCGCGCTGGTTGGCGATGCGGAAGAGGAAGTCGGTGCGCAGACCGGCCTGGACGTTCTCGAAGGTGACGTCGTAGACCTCCTCCCCGCGCCCGAAGGGGTGCCCCATCGTGTCGAGCATCTGGGTGGCCGCCGGGCGGATGTCGAGCTCCTCCCACGTGACGTCGAGCGACTCCATGAGGGCGATGGCGTTGCGCCTGGTGTGCTCGCTCGTCGCGAAGCCGGGCATCGTGAAGGCGAGGATGTCGCTGCGCGGCCGGTCGAGGCGGTCCATCGCCTTGGCCGCGACGATGAGGGCGTGGGTCGAGTCGAGGCCGCCGCTGACGCCGATGACGACCTTGGGCCGCCACCCGTCGGTCGACATGGCCCGTAGCCGCTGCTCGAGGCCCGAGACCTGGATGTTGTAGGCCTCGTAGCAGTCGAGGGCGAGACGCTCGGGGTCGTCGGGCACGAACGGGAAGCGGTCGACCTTGCGGAGCAGGCCGATGTCGTCGGTCGGCGGCGCGAGCTCGACCTCGACGGTGCGGAACTGGCCGGTGCGGGCGACGTGGGTGCGGCGGTTGTCGTCGAACGTGCCCTGGCGCTGGCGCTCCTGGCGCAGCAGGTCGAGGTCGATGTCGGCGACCGACCGACGCGGCCCCTCGGGGAAGCGGTCGGACTCGGCGAGCAGGGTGCCGTTCTCGTAGACGAGGGTCTGCCCGTCCCACGACAGGTCCGTGGACGACTCCCCCTCACCGGCCGCGGCATACAGGTAGGCGGCGAGGCAGCGGGCAGATGCGCTGCGGGACAAGAGCTTCCGGTCGTCGGCACGGGTCACGGTGATGGGCGAGCCGGAGATGTTGGCGAGCACCGTGGCCCCCGCGAGCGCCGCCTCGTGGCTCGGCGGGATGGGGACCCACAGGTCCTCGCACACCTCGACGTGCACGACGAGGCCGGGCACGTCGGTGGCGCGGAAGAGCAGGTCGGGGCCGAACGGCACGCGGTCGCCGGCCACCTCGATGGTGCCGCCGCGCTGGTCGTCGCCGGCTCCGAAGTGGCGTCGCTCGTAGAACTCCCGGTAGTTCGGCAGGTACGACTTCGGGGCGACGCCGATGACGCGTCCGGCGTGGATGACGACGGCACAGTTGTAGAGGCGACCGTCGCGGTCGAGCGGCGCCCCGACGACGACGAGCGGACGCAGGTCGGCCGTGGCGTCGGCGATCCGGGCGATGGCGTCGTCGACGGCGTCGAGGAGGGGGTCCTGCAGGAGGAGGTCGTCGATGGCGTAGCCGGACAGGCACAGCTCGGGGAAGACGGCGAGCGCGACACCCTCGTCGTGCAGGTCGCGCACCTGCTCGAGGACGGCGTCGGCGTTGCGGGCCGGGTCGGCGACGGTGATCGGCAGGGTGCAGGCGGCGACGCGCGCGAAGCCCTGGGCGTACGCGCTCCAGAAGTCCATGGCCCCAGTCAATCGCACGCCGGCTGTGACGCGAGCCTCGCCACGAAGTGGGTGCACCGGGACGCATCCTTACTACAATCAGTAGTAGTCCGAGGCGGGACCCGACCGACCCGGGAACCCCGAGAGAGGTGACGACGATGAACGCGCCCGAGAACCCCGTGCACGAGCTGCACCCCGAGGAGAGCTGGGACTTCCTCCACGGCCGGGAGTTCGGCCGCCTCGCCTACCACCTCGCCGACGAGGTCCACCTCGTCCCCATCAACTACGCCGTCGTCGACCACCGGCTCCTCTTCCTCACGGCCGAGGGCAGCAAGCTGCTCGGCGTCGCGATGAACTGCGACGTGGCCTTCGAGGTCGACGAGCTGCAGGGTGAGCACGCGACGAGCGTCATCTGCCGCGGCCGCGCCCACGAGCTGACCGGCGACACGACGTGGGCCACCGAGTCGCTGCCGCTGCGCCCGTGGGTCGACACCCCGAAGACCGTCGTCGTCGAGATCGTCGTCGACGAGATCACCGGCCGCCGCTTCGACCTGCACCGCCCCTGGCTGCACGCCCGCGTCGACGTCTGACGGGCGACGCCTCGTCGACAGCACTAGGTCAGCCCTACCCGTGCTCGGTCATCGGCTACGCCTTCGACGACCCGGGCCGCGAGGGCGCCGTTCGTTCGTCACCGATCGGGGCTTCTCGTCAGCGGTCTGTCACAGACGAGAAGCCCCGACGCGGACGAGGAGCCGCAACAGGGACGACACCGTGGCGACGCGGTCAGCCGACGGCGTCGCGACCCTTGACGAAGGCGTCGACGCAGGCGCGGACGTCGTCCTCGGAGTGCGCGGCCGACAGCTGCACGCGGATGCGCGCCTTGCCCTTGGGCACGACCGGGTAGGAGAACGCGATGACGTAGACGCCGTTGCCGAGCATGTGGTCGGCGACCTGCGCGGCCCGGCGGGCGCCGTCCTCGCCCGGGAACATGACCGGGCGGATCGGGTGCGTGCCCGGCAGCAGCTCGAAGCCGGCCTCGGTCATGAGCGAGTGGAACAGCTCGGTGTTGCGGCGCAGCTGCTCGCGCTTCTCGGCCGAGCTCGCGACGAGCTCGATGGCGGCCTTCGAGCCGGCCGCGACGGCCGGCGCCACCGAGTTGGAGAACAGGTACGGGCGCGAGCGCTGGCGCAGCAGGTCGACGATCTCGCGGTGGCTGGCCACGTAGCCGCCGGACGCGCCACCGAGGGCCTTGCCGAGCGTGCCGGTGATGATGTCGACGCGGTCCTGGACGCCGAACAGCTCGGGCGTGCCGCGGCCGCCGGCGCCGACGAAACCGACGGCGTGCGAGTCGTCGACGAACACGAGCGCGCCGAACTCGTCGGCGAGGTCGCAGATCTCGTCGAGGGGGGCGTACGAGCCGTCCATCGAGAAGACGCCGTCGGTGACGACGACCTTGCGCTTGGCCCCCGCCGCGACGGCGGCCTCGAGCTGGGCCCGGAGGTCGGTCATGTCGGCGTTCTTGTAGCGGTAGCGCATCGCCTTGGACAGGCGCACGCCGTCGATGATCGACGCGTGGTTCAGCTCGTCGCTGATGATGGCGTCCTCGGCCCCGAAGAGCACCTCGAAGACGCCGCCGTTGGCATCGAAGCACGAGCTGTAGAGGATCGTGGCCTCGGTGCCGAGGAACTCGCTGATGGTGCGCTCGAGGTCGGTGTGCAGCGTCTGCGTGCCGCAGATGAAGCGCACCGACGCCATGCCGAAGCCCCAGTCGTCGAGGGCCGCCTTGGCGGCGGCGACGATGGCCGGGTCGTCGGCGAGGCCGAGGTAGTTGTTGGCGCAGAAGTTGAGCGCCTCGGCCTTGAGGGTGGTGACGTGGGCCGACTGTGGTGAGGTCAGCTCGCGTTCGTTCTTGTAGAGGCCGGCGTCCTCGATCTCCTGCAGGGTCGCTGCGATCTCGTCCTTGACCGATCCGTACATGGTCGTCCTTCGCGCGTCGGCGGGCGGTGTGGCGTCCCCCAGCGTATTGCCGCCGGGCAGGGCTAGCGTGGGCCGGGTGGACGCGGACGAGGCGAGGGCCCGCTTCGCCGACGCGCGCGTCGCCCGCCTGGCGACGCTCGGCCCCGACGGCGCCCCGCACCTCGTGCCGGTCGTGTTCGCCGTCGTCGGCGACGTCGTGTGGTCGGCGGTCGACGACAAGCCGAAGTCGACGCGGGCCCTGCGCCGCCTCGCCAACATCGCCGCGCACCCGCGCGTCAGCCTGCTCGTCGACCACTACGAGGACGACTGGACGCGCCTGTGGTGGGTCCGCGCATACGGCACCGCCCGCGTCCTCGACGCCGCGGACCCGGCGACGCATGCGGGCCTCGACGCGCTCGTCGCCCGCTACGCCCAGTACGCCGAGCACCCACCCGCGGGACCCTTCGTCGCGGTGGGCGTCGACGCGTGGCGCGGCTGGTCGGCCCGATGACGACGCCAGGGGCGACGCTCAGACCACGTCGTACCGGGCGTAGGTGGTGCCGTTGGCGAAGGTGCGGGCGTCCTTGAGGCGCAGGTCGATCCGCGCGTCGGACGGCAGGATCGGCGTCCCTCCCCCGACGACGTGCGGCACTCGGAACACGCTCACCTCGTCGACGACGCCGGCCCGCAGCGCGCTGGCCGCGAGCGACGGGCCCCCGATGCTGACGTCGTGCGGCTGCGCCCGCACCCAGTCCTTGACCGCCTCGGGGTCGAAGAACCGCTCGAGGCGCGTACGCGGGGCGGCGACCGCGTCGAGCGTCGTCGAGTACACGACTTTGTCGGTGGCCTGCCACACGCGGGCGTAGTCGTCGGCGACCGACCCCTCGGGGTCGTCGGTGGGCGCGGTGTCCCAGTAGCGCATCACCTCGTAGAGCCTCCGGCCGCACAGCATCGTGCCGACACCGCGCTCGAGGTCGTTGACGAAGCCGTGCACCTCCGCGTCGGGAGCAGCCCACTCGAAGCCGCCCGACGCGTCGGCGACGTAGCCGTCGAGGGAGCAGATGGTCGTGTACACGAGGCGGCCCATGCGTCGACTGTGTCACGCCGGCACGCTCGGTGGGCCCCTCCGGCACCCCCAGGCCGCCGGCTCGACTCGGCGCGAAGGCCGTTGCGCCACTACAGTGGCGGGGTTTGCGCGGCCCACGAGGCCCCGCCGGACCAGCCCTCCCACCAGGACGCCAGGACCTCCCGTGCACCCACGACTCGCCCTCAGCTGCGCCACCGCGGCCACCGTCCTCACCCTCGCCGCCTGCGGCGACGGCGGGCCGAGCGCGACGAAGGAGGTGGCCGGCGCGCACCCGGCGTGGATCACCGTGGCCCAGGTGGTGTGCCCGCCCGACTCGGACGCCAAGGGGTCCGTCGACGACCACAAGGTGACGTGCACCGGCCCCAAGGGCCAGCAGGTCGAGGCGTCCTTCTACGACAAGGCCGTCGACCTCGATCGCACCGTCAGCACCTTCCGGTGCCGGACCGGCGTCAAGTCGATCTCGGGCAACGACTGGCTCGTGCCGGTCGTGCCGGATGACGCCGCGGCCGGCAAGCTCCTCGACGCGGGCGGCATCAACCTCTGCTGAGCGCCCAGGGCCGGCAAACCGGGTGTATCACCGCCCGCGCAGGAGGACTCTGGGGGTGGGGCCCCACCCTGCCCCGAGCGCTCGGCGGAAGGAGCTCGTCATGGCCCGGCGCGCCCTGCTCATCGGCATCAACCAGTACGCGATCCCGGGGGCCGACCTCCGCGGCTGCGTCAACGACGTCGAGCTCGTCGCCGGCGTCCTGCGCGACCTCTACGGTTTCCCGGACGACGCCGTCACGCTCCTCACCGACGCGAAGGCGACGAAGGCGGCGATGCAGGAGGCCATCGCCGGCCTCGTCGACGGCGCCGCCCCCGGCGACGTGCTCTACCTGCACTACTCCGGCCACGGCTCGAACGTCCCCGACACCAACGGCGACGAGGCCGACGGCCGCGACGAGATCCTCTGCCCGCACGACCTCGACTGGAACGACCCGCTCATCGACGACTGGCTGCGCACGACCTTCGACCGGCTCGACCCGGCCGCGAGCCTCACGGTCGTCATGGACTGCTGCCACTCCGGCACCAACACCCGCGAGCCGCTGCCGCCACCAGGCCTGCCGCAGCCGGAGGTGATCAACCGGTACCTGCCCAACCCCGACGACGAGGAGCGCGGCGGCGCCTTCACCGGCACACCGTCTCGAGCCCGCCGCCGCGACGACGGCGACGTGCACGACGTCGACATCATCGAGACGCTCGTCAGCGGGTGCCGCGACACCCAGACGTCGGCCGACGCGCACATCGACGGGTCCTACAACGGCGCCCTCACCTACTACCTCGTCAAGGCGCTGCGCGAGGACCCGACGGCGTCCTACCGCGACGTGCACCACCGCACCCTGACCGGGCTGCGCGGGGCCTACCCGCAGGTGCCACAGCTCGAGGGTCGGGGCGCCCGCCTCGACGCCCCCTTCCTGTCGCCCGCGGGCTGAGGCCGTGACCCCGCTCGACGGGCCCGCCCCGACGCCGCAGGGCACCACCCCCGCGACGACGACGGCCACCGCGCCCGCACCCTCCACACCCCCCGGTGAACCGGCGACGTCCCCCACCGCGCTCGCTGCCCCTCCCGCCGCTCACGTCGCGCCCGCCGCGCCCGCCCCCCCCGCCC
>JAEWFB010000217.1 GCA_023389095.1 Actinomycetes bacterium | reverse complement strand
CTCCTCCATGCGGCACGCCGCAGCCCGCGGCCGGGCGTCGTCGTCGTGGCCGGCGACCCCGACTCCCCGGGCGTGCCGCTGCTCGCGGGCCGCCCGCTGTCGCACGGGCGCGCGACCGCCTACGTGTGCCGGGGCATGGTGTGCGACCTGCCGGTCACCGAGCCGGACGATCTCGCCGAGCGGCTCGTCACCCTCTGACGGTCGCGACGGCGGACGCGGGGCGCCGGTTGCGCGTCCCGGCGTCCGCCGCCGCGCCCGGGGTGAGACAGGGCCACCCCGGGGGCCGGCTCGGAGGATCCGAACGGGCCGTCCGAGGCCCACGGGAGTCAGGGGTTTCCCGGGGTGTCTCGGACGGCCCACCTCCGAGTCTCGACGACGGACCGCAACGCAGCCGGGCCGCCTGATGCAAGAAAGCCGCAAGATCGGGGCGTCCACTTGTTCCGGTTCGCACGTGCTCCATCCGCCACATCTGTCACAATCCACGCATGACGGGCACGGAGCGCAGCGCAGTCGTCGTCGAGGACGACGACGACATCCGGCAGCTCATCACGCACAGCCTCGGCATGCAGGGCTTCGCGGTCGCGGTCGCCCGCAACGGCCGCGAGGCCATCGAGCTCGTGACCTCGACCGACCCGGACCTCGTCACCCTCGACCTCGGCCTGCCCGACCTCGACGGCATCGAGGTGTGCCGTCGGGTCCGCGAGACGAGCCAGGCCTACATCATCATGATCAGCGCCCGCACCGAGGAGATCGACCGCCTCATGGGGCTCGAGACCGGTGCCGACGACTACCAGACCAAGCCGTTCAGCCCGCGCGAGCTGCAGGTGCGCGTCAACGCCCTCCTGCGCCGGCCACGCACGTCGTGGGACCCGAGCGCGGGCGCCACCGGACCGGTCCCCGTCGCCGGCGCCAACGGGTCCGCAGTGCCTGGGTCGGCTCCTGGGTCGGTCGGCGACCCGGTCGCCGCCAACGGCCACGACGTCCATGCCGCACCCGCCGGTCGCGCGCACCGCACCGCCGCCCTCGAAGCCGATCCCGTGGTCCGGCACGGCATCCTTGCGGTCGACACGGAGAGCCGCACCGTCTCCGTCCAGGACACCGAGGTCGAGCTGACCCGTACCGAGTTCGACCTGCTGTCGACGATGCTCGCCGCACCGCGGCGCGTGTGGTCGCGCGCGGTTCTGCTCGACACGCTCTGGGGCGCCGGCTGGTCCTCCGAGGAGCACCTCGTCGAGGTGCACGTGGGCAACCTGCGCCGCAAGCTGACCCGGGCCGCTCCGGAGGGCACCCGCCCGCTGATCCGGACCGTGCGCGGCGTCGGCTACCGCATGGAGGAGCCGGACGCCCAGTAGACGTCCGGCTCCCACCCCACGGCGCTCACCCGACCGGTCCGGCCCACCCAGCCGGCCCCGGTCCGCCGCGGTCTAGGCGCGCCCCGACCCGGACAGGTGCAGCCAGAGGGCCACTTCCGTGTCCGCGGTGTCGGACGCGAGCTCTCCGAGGCACTCCCACAGGTGCTCGGTGTCGCCCCGTTCGAGGGCGTCGATGACGAGGGTCGTGCGGGCGGCGAGGCGCCGGGCACCCACCGTTCCCGACGTGACCCGCAGGCTGAGCAGGACCTCGAGGGCGCCCTCGTCGTCGCCCGTCGTCAGCGCCGCCTCGACGCGTCCGACGCGCTCGGCGAGCAGGCGCAGGTACGTGCGGGCGACCGACGTGGCCACCTGCTGGCTCTCCAGCTCCTCGCCGAGGGCGAAGAGGGTGCCGGCCTCGAAGACCGGCTCGAGGTCGGCCGCCACGTGCATCGGCGTCTCACACATCGGTGCGCTCCCTCCCCTGTCCGTGATGCTGCTGGTCCTGGTGCCACCCGGCCCTCGCGGGGCGAGGTGGCCGGGTCGGGCTCCCGCCCGACCCGGCCACCCGGGTGGTGGCTCCGTCGTCCCTCCCCGACGACGGGGCCGCGGCGCACCGGGCGAGGTCCCCACCCGGCCCGGTGCACCGAGGTCAGTGGGCCGTTGTCGGCCCGCCGGCTTCGTGTGTCTCCGTCTGGCTGTGACCACTGTGTCGGGAGAACCACAAGACGGCGGGCTGTTGACCGCAGGCTTTGCGCAAGAAAGCCGCAAGGTCGCCTTTCCGACAGTTCGGACGGGCGACCTTGCGGCAGAAGGATATTCAGTAGCGAAGCAGGGCGAAAAGAACGAAACGGACACCAGGGTGGAGGGGGCTCGCGCGCGTCGGGTCAGGCGTCCGTCGCGCCGTCACAGCTCGGTGGACAGGTAGTCGCGGGCGGTCAGCGCAAAGCGCTCACGGGCCGCCGCTCCCCCGACGAACAGGGCGGTGGCCCAGATGTCGGCCCACACGAGACGCGGGCCGATGACGGTCACCGAGCCGCTGCGCCCGACGTGCTCACCGGTCGCCGGGTCGTAGAGGTGTGCGCCACGGGCGGCCGTCCCGGAGGTGGCGACGGCTCCATGGGTCAGGGTCACGGTGCTCGCGATCCGCGTGCGGTCGAGGGGGTCCTCGATGCCGACCCGCCAGGCGATCGCGTCGGGCCCCTCGCGGGGCAGGTCGGGGTGCGCCCCGATGAGCAGGTCGCCGCCGGCGTTGACGCAGTACGACGTACCGGCCAGTCCGGCGAGCGACTCGGCGGCCAGGTCGACGGCCCAGCCCTTGACGAGGCCCGTGGGGTCGAAGGCCAGGTCGCCGTCGGGAGTGGGCAGCAGCGTCGTGAACGCACCGCCGGTGACCCGCTCGGCCTCCTCGCCGATCGCGAGCGCCTCCGCGACGCGCGGGCTCGCCTGCGACAGGTCGATCTCCTCGCGGCGCAGCCGCATGAGGTCCGAGTCGTCCCGGTACGTCGAGAACGTCGCGTCCATCTCGCGCAGCAGCGCGTAGGCGTTCGCGACGGCGGTCTCGGCATCGGGCCCGGCGACGTCGTGGCCGCGCAGGTGGATGCTCACCGGCATCCCCATCACCTGCTCCACCCACGCACGGCGGGCCGGGGTGGCCCGGGGCTTGGCATCCACGTTCACATCGTCCTCCTTGCCTCGGTTGCCGGCCGCCGTTCGGCGGTCAGAGGTTCGCCTTGTCGATGGCCGACTGGAGCGACTGGGTGTAGCCCTCCCAGGTGACGGTCGCACCGGAGACGACGTCGATGTTCGCCGACTGGGTCTGCACGGCCTCGCTGTTGTAGATCGGCACGGCCTGGGAGTTGATCATCTGGTCGTGGCGGTCGTTGTAGGGCACCTGGAGCACGTTGACGCCGGTGATCTTGCCGCTCTGCACGGAGATCTGGACCTGCACGTCGCCGTAGCGCGTGCCGAAGGCGTCGCCGTCGTAGGTCTTCGCGGCCGTCGAGGCGGACCCGCTCGAACCGGAGCCGGAGCCGGACGAGCCGGACGAGCCGGACGAGCCGGACGAGCCGGTGGAGGCCGACGCGCCACCGGAGCCCGCGGAACCCGACGAGTCCGACGCGCTCGAGCCCCCCGAGCCACCGGAGGCGCCCCCGGAGGTCGTCGTCTGCTGCTTGGTGCTCGAGGTGACCTGCCGCATCTCCGCCGTGGCCACCGCAGCGGTCGAGGAGCGGGAGGTGCCGTAGCTGAACAGCAGGACGAGCACGGTGAGCGTGCTCATGGCCCAGATGACGATGCGTCGCATGGTGTGGGTCTCGTTTCGTGGGGTTCGTACGGCTCGTGGGGACTCGTGACGCCGGCGCGAGCCGCTGGTCAGTAGCTGAAGCGCTCGTGGTGGACCGCGTCGGGGGCGACGCCGGCGGCATGGGCGGCGTCGATGACGAGGTCCATCCACGTCGGGCTGCCACAGACGTAGACGTCGCGGTAGGCGACGTCGGGCACGATGCGCAGCAGGGCCTCCGCGTCGGTGAGGTGGGCGGCGTCCTGGGGCAGCCAGCTGTCACGGCTCGTCGCGCGGGGGCCGATGACGGCGACGACCCTCGCGCCCTTGGCGCGGGCGAGGTCGAGCAGCTCGTCGGCCAGGACGATGTCGGCCTCACGCGTCACGCGGTAGATGAGGACGGTGGCGTCGGGGCCCTCCGGCAGCTCCTCGAGCAGGGCGCGCAGCGGGGTGATGCCGATGCCGGCGCCGATGAGCAGGGCCTTGTCGCGCTTGGCGACGCCGGTGTGCAGCCGGCCGTAGGGACCCTCGACGAGCACCTTGGTGCCGGGGCGCAGGTCCGCGAGGCGGCTGCTGCCGTCGCCGACGGCCGATGCGGTGATCCGCAGGGTGGCGCCGTCGGGGGCGGCCGACAGGCTGTAGGGGTTGGCGCGGGTCCAGCCGGGGCCGTCGCGGAAGCGCCACTGGAAGAACTGTCCCGCGCGAACCGGCAGCCGGTGCAGGCCGCGCCCGGCCACGGTGACGGTCGTGACCGTCGGCGACTCGCGCACGAC
>JAEWFB010000565.1 GCA_023389095.1 Actinomycetes bacterium | reverse complement strand
GCGGCGAGGAGCAGGTCGCGCAGGTTGGCGGCGAAGACGCGCACGGCCTCCTCCTCGGCGGCCCGGCGCAGCTGCATCCGGGCATCGACGCCGAGGTGCACGACGATCTTGGTGCGCCAGGCCCAGCGCACCGTGTCGGCGAGCCACCGGTCGGCAGGACGACCCCGGTCGGCGATGTCGAAGCGGTGGGCGATGGCGCGCTCGAACTCGGTCGGGCCGGGCTCGGCCTCGACGGCGGGGTCGGTGGGGCTGACCTCGATCGAGAGCACGTCCTCCTTCTCGCCGCGGAACATCGCGAGGATGCGGTGCGAGGGGAGCTGGTGCAGCGGCTCGTCGAACTCGAAGTAGTCGGCGAACTTCGCGCCGTCCTCCTCCTTGCCGGTGCGCACGCGCGCGACGAGGTGGCCCTTGGTCCAGACGCGCTGGCGCAGGTCGCCGATGAGGTCGGCGTCCTCGGCGAAGCGCTCGACGAGGATGGCCCGGGCACCGTCGAGGGCGGCCGCGGTATCGGCCACCTCCTTGTCGGCGTCGACGAACCCGGTTGCGGCAGAGGTGGGGTCGGTGTCGGGGGAGCCGAGGAGCAGGTCCGCGAGCGGCTCGAGGCCGGCCTCGCGGGCGATCTGTGCCTTGGTGCGGCGCTTCGGCTTGAACGGCAGGTAGATGTCCTCGAGCCGGGCCTTGGTCTCGGCGGCGAGGATGCGGGCGCGGAGGTCGTCGTCGAGCTTGCCCTGCTCCTCGATGGAGGCGAGCACGGCGGCGCGGCGGTCCTCGAGGTCGCGCAGGTAGGTGAGCCGCTCCTCGAGGTCGCGCAGCTGCGCGTCGTCGAGGCCGTCGGTGGCCTCCTTGCGGTAGCGCGCCACGAACGGCACGGTCGACCCGCCGTCGAGCAGCCCCACGGCCGCCGTCACCTGTCCCTCGCGGACCCCGAGCTCCTCGGCGATCCGCCGTTCGATCGAGGCCACCTTCACCTGCACACTCACCGGTCACACACTCCTGGTCGACGACGCGTGGAGCCACGCATTCTGCCCGGTGCGGGAACCGGCCCCGACGCCGACCCACCGGGAGCGTCCGGGTGGCGGGTCAGTCGTCGAGGAGCGCGCGCAGGGTCGCCCGCTCGGGGGCCGGGACGTACCCGGAGTAGTAGTCGTAGAGGCTGTGCAGCGATGCGTGCGCGGCGCCCGCGCCGTCGCCGGCGCGGATGGCGTCGAGGACCTGCTCGTGGTGGCCGAGCGAGCGCCTCATCAGGGCCTTGCTGTTGCGGGCGTGCGCGATCTTGTCGGAGATGAGCGACAGCACGGTGTCGCGCACGACGGCGTTGCAGACCTGGATCAGGGTGTTGCCGCTGGCGCGGGCGATCGCCTCGTGGAAGGCGAAGTCTGCCTCGCTGAAGGAGGCGTAGCCGCCCTCGACCGCCTCGCGCATCCGGGCGATCGCCGCCTCCATCTCGGCGAGCTGGCCCTCGGTGCGCAGCGTCGCGGCGAGCCGGTTGGCCGTCGAGTCGAGCATCATCCGCGAGACGAGCAGCTGCGAGAGGGTCAGGCCGTCGGCGCGGGCGAGTCGCCGCATCTGCTTGGTCAGCTGGCCCGAGGTGACGGGCAGGATCTCGGGGCCGTTCGGGTCGCCGGGTCGCGACCGCACGACGCCGTTGCTCTCGAGCACGCGCAGCGCCTCGCGCACGGTCGCGCGGCTCGTGCCGAACTGCACGACGAGCTCGCGCTCGCTCGGCAGCCGCTGGCCCGGCCTCAGCTCGCCGCGGCCGACCGCCTCCTCGACCTGCTCGACGATGCGCTCGTAGAGCCGGACGGGGCGGACCTGCTCGAAGGCCTCGAAGGAGCGCGTGCCGGCGCCCGGCTCAGCCATCGGAGCGCTCCGTGCCGGAGGCGCTCGGGACCGCCTCGGGGATGGGCCAGGCAGGCGTCGCACCGGGCCCGCGGCGCTGCTCGAACCACGCCGCGGCGCGCAGCACCCCGGCGTCGTCCCAGCGGCGGCCGGCGACCTGCAGGCCCACGGTGCGGCCGTCGGTGGTGAAGCCGCAGTTGACCGTCGCGGCCGGCTGGCCGGACAGGTTGTAGGGGGCGGTGAACCCGATGTGGGCCATGCCCTCGTCGGTGTCGCCCCACGGCATCGGCCACTCGGCCGGGAAGGCGGCCATCGGGGCGACGGGCGACAGGACGAGGTCGAAGGGCTCGGTGGCGGCGACGGTGGCCTGCTGGATCGCCATGATGCTCGAGTAGTCGCGCATGACGGCCCGCCCGTCGACGTCGGCGACGGCGCCGACCCAGCGCCGGATGAAGGGCAGCACGCGTTCGCGGGCCGCGGGGGACAGGGCCTCGTGGTCGACGAGGGAGCGCACCCGCCAGAACTGGTCGAGGTCGGCGAGCAGCCGCGGGGAGAGGAAGGGCTCGACCGGCCGGACGCACGCCCCGGCGTCGGCGAACAGGCCGGCGGCGCGCTCGACGCAGGCGCGCACCTCGGGGTCGAGGGGGAGCCCGCAGCCGGCGTCGAGGTGCAGCCCGACGCGCAGGCCGGCGACGTCGAGCGGCGTCGCCGCAAGGTCCAGGTCGAGGTCGGCCGGAGGCAGCGCGGTCCAGTCGCGCGGGTCGTAGTGGCCGATGACCGCCAGGAGGAGGGCGACGTCGTCGACCGAGCGGGCCATCGGACCCGCGACGCGGCCGAGGTAGGGGTTGTCGAGGGGGACGCGACCGGCGCTCGGCTTGAGGGTGGCCAGGCCCAGCCACGTGCCGGGTAGCCGGATGGACCCGCCGATGTCGGTGCCGACGTGCAGCGGACCGTAGCCACCGGCCGCGGCGGCACCGGCGCCCGAGCTCGAACCGCCCGTCGTCAGCGACGGGTCCCACGGGGAGCGGGTGATGCCGTGCAGGCTGGAGACGCCCGAGCTGAGCATGCCCCAGTCGGGCATGACCGTGGAGCCGAGGAGGACGCCGCCTGCCTCCTCGATGCGCTCGACGACCGGGCAGCTGCGCTCGGGCACCGTGGGCGTGACACCGGCGTTGCCGACCGGCATCGGCACGCCCGCTCGGGCGAGGTTCTCCTTGACGGTGAGGGGGACGCCGTCGACCGGGCCGGCCGGCTCGCCCGCCCGCCAACGGGCCTCGCTCGCCGACGCGGCACGCTCGGCGGCGTCGAGGTCGTGGACCCAGAACGCGTTGAGCTCCGGCTCGCGCGCCTCGACGACCTCTCGGACGTCGCGCAGCACCTCGACCGGTGAGAGGTCGCCGCGTCGGTAGGAGGCCACGAGCTGTGTCGCCGTGAGTGCTGCGGGACGGGCCTGCGCTGCAAGCGTATTCGCCATCGGGATCCTCCCGTGGGGACGGCTGGCCGAGCGGCGTGGTGCCCGTTCGGCCGGGCGGACGAACCCTTGACATCGGGCCCGATGAGGGCAACGGTACCTCTCAGCGCGGAAAAGTCCACTGGTCAGACCAGTACACGAAACGATGACTGAAGCGGAGCCGACAGACCATGACGGTGCGACTCGCAGTGATCCCCGGTGACGGGGTCGGGCCCGAGGTCGTGGCGGCCACGGTGCCGGTGCTGGAGACCGCGCTGGAGGCGCACGGGGAATCGCTCGAGACCACCGAGCTGGACTGGGGCGGCGAGCGCTTCCTCCGCGAGGGGGCGGCGATGCCGCCCGACGGCGCCGACACGGTCCGCGAGCACGACGCCGTCCTCTTCGGCGCCGTCGGAAGGCCCGACGTGCCCGACCACGAGCTGGTGTGGGGCCTCATCATCGGCCTGCGCCAGCAGCTCGACCTCGCCGTCAACCTGCGCCCCGTCCGCGCCTTCGCCGGTGTGCCGAGCCGCGTGCGCGACGTCGAGGGCGTCGACCTCGTCATCGTCCGCGAGAACACCGAGGGCGAGTACGTCGGTGCCGGCGGCCTCGCCCACGCGGGCACCGGCCACGACCTCGGGATCGAGGTCGCGGTGCACTCGCGGCGCGTCATCGAGCGCGCCGCCGAGCACGCCTTCTCCCTGGCCGAGCAGCGTCGCGGGCGCCTCTGCCTCGTGACGAAGTCGAACGCGATGCGCCACGGCTACCCGCTCTGGGACGCCGTCGTCCGCGAGGTCGCCGGGCGCCACCCCGACGTCGAGCTCGAGGTCGTCCTCGTCGACGCCATGGCCGCCCGGATGGTCCAGGACCCCCACTCCCTCGACGTGCTCCTCGCCGGCAACCTCTTCGGTGACATCCTCAGCGACCTGGCGGCGGTGCTCGCCGGGGGTATGGGGATGGCGCCGAGCGCCAACGTCCTGCCGGGCGGGGGCGTCCCCGGCATCTACGAGCCGGTCCACGGCTCGGCACCCGACATCGCCGGGCGCGGCATCGCCAACCCCAGCGCGTGCATCCTGTCCGGGGCGCTCCTGCTCGACGACCTCGGGCACACCGCGGCGGCCACGGCCGTGCGCGAGGCCCTGGCCACGACCCTGTCCGACCCGACCCACCACACCCCCGACCTCGGTGGCACGGCGAGCACCACCACGCTCGGCGCCGCGGTCCTGCACGAGATGGAGACACGATGAAGGACTCCCGCATCGGCACGGCTGCGGCCGGCGTCCTGCTCCTCACCCTCACGGCCGCCTGCTCGGCCGGCTCCGGGGCGACCGGTGGGTCCAGCGGTGGCGGGGGCGGGGGCGCCGGCGGCACGGGCGCCAAGAAGCTCACCGTGGGACTCGTCGCCGAGCCCGCGAGCCTCGACTTCACGACGAAGGACGGCGCGGCGATCTCGCAGGCGCTGCTCGACAACGTCTACGAGACGCTCGTCAAGGTGGACCAGAACGGTGACCTCAAGCCCGAGCTCGCCTCCTCGTGGAAGGTCTCCGCGGACCGGAAGACCTACACCTTCGACCTCGTCCCGAACGCGACCTTCTCCGACGGCGAGAGGTTCACCGCCAAGGACGCCGTGTTCTCGATCAACCGCGTCAAGTCCGACTGGACCATCTCGCTCAAGTCGGCCATGGACGTCGTCGCCGACGCCAAGGCCCTGAGCGACACCCGCCTGCAGGTCACCCTGAGCAAGCCGAGCAACAACTGGCTCTACACGATGTCGACGCGGGTCGGCGCCATGATGACGCAGAAGGGCGTCGCCGACCTCGCGAACAAGCCCGTCGGCACCGGTCCCTACACGTTCGGCACGTGGAAGCGCGGCGACTCCATCACGTTGACGTCCAACCCCTCGTACTGGGGCACCAGGCCGTACTTCCAGGACGTCACCCTCAAGTACTTCAAGGACCCGACCGCCCTCAACAACGCCCTGCTCACCGGAACCATCGACGTCATCGGAACCGTCCAGGCGCCCGAGTCGCTCGCCCAGTTCGAGAACAACCCGAAGTACGAGATCGTCGAGGGCACGACCAACGGCGAGGTCGTCCTGTCGTTCAACAACGGCAAGGCGCCCTTCGACGACCTCAAGGTGCGCCAGGCCGCTCGCTACGCCATCGACCACAAGGCCCTGATGGACACCTGCTGGGCCGGGCGCGGCACCCTCATCGGCAGCATGGTGCCGCCCACGGACCCCTGGTACGAGGACCTCACCGGCCTCTACCCGCACGACCTGACCAAGGCCAAGGCGCTCGTCGCCGAGACCGGAGCGGGCAAGACGCCGATCCGGCTGCGCATCCCGACGCTGCCCTACGCGGTCTCGTGCGGCCAGGTCGTCAAGAGCCAGCTCGAGCAGGCCGGCTTCCAGGTGACCCTCGACCAGCTCGAGTTCCCGGCCGTGTGGCTCAGCAC
>JAEWFB010000659.1 GCA_023389095.1 Actinomycetes bacterium | reverse complement strand
CTCGTCGTCAACAACGACCCGACGAAGATGCCGCTGTCGGTCGGGCTCGCCTCCCTCATCGGCCAGTTCACCGTCGACACGACGACGCTCATGGCCGGGTCGGTCCTCGCGACCCTCCCCGTCCTCGTCCTCTTCATCGCCCTGCAGCGCCAGTTCATCCAGGGCATCGCGTTCAGCGGCTCCAAGGGCTGAGACCCTCGTACCAGACCCCGTGAAAGGTGACCCCCGCACGATGACCACCACGACGCCCTCCCCGACGCCCTCCCCGACGCCGGCCTCCAGTGCCTCGGCGGCTACGCCGACGGCCGACCTCCGCCTCGCCATCGTCGGCTTCGGCCTGCGGGCCAGCCTCGCGAAGTATGCCCACCGCCCCGGCGAGGGCAGCCGCGTCACCGTCGTGTGCGACGCCGCCGAGCGTGGGCGCCGCGACGCCGCAGAGCGCGTCGAGGGCGTCCGCCTCGTCGACAGCATCGAGCTGCTGCTGAGCCCCGAGGTGCGGGCCGAGATCGACGCGGTGCTCGTCCTGACGCCGGACCACCTCCACGCCGACCACGCGGTCCGCACCCTCGAGGCCGGGCTGCCGACGTTCGTCGAGAAGCCGCTCGCCACGACGGTGGGGGACGCCGACCGCATCCTCGCCGCGGCCGCGCGCACCCGCACCCGGCTCTACGTGGGGCACAACATGCGCCACATGCCGGTGGTCCGCGCCATGCGCGCCGTCATCGAGGCGGGCACGATCGGCGAGGTCAAGGCGGTCTGGTGCCGCCACTTCGTCTCGGCGGGCGGCGACTACTACTTGAAGGACTGGCACGCCGACCGCACCAACACCACGGGCCTGCTCCTGCAGAAGGGTGCGCACGACATCGACGTCATCCACTGGCTCGCCGGCGCCTACACGCGTCGGGTCGCGGCCGTCGGCGACCTCGCCGTCTACGGCGACGTCACCGACCGGCGCGACAACTCCGACCGCCGGATGGCCGACTGGTACTCGCTCGACAACTGGCCGCCCACCGAGCAGCGCGAGCTGCACCCCGTCGTCGACATCGAGGACATCTCGATGGCCAACCTCGTCCTCGACGGCGGCGTCCTCGCCAGCTACCAGCAGTGCCACTTCACCCCCGACTACTGGCGCAACTACACCGTCATCGGCACCAGGGGACGGCTCGAGAACTTCGGCGACGGCCCGGGCGCCGTCGTCAAGGTGTGGACCCGTCGCACCGACGCCTACCGCGAGGACGCCGACGAGGTCATCGAGATCCCGCCGGCCGACACGACCGGCCACGGCGGCGCCGACCCGCTCCTCATGGCCGAGTTCGTCCGGTTCGCCCGCGAGGGCGGCCCGACGATGACCTCGCCCGTCGCGGCGCGCGAGGCCGTCGCCGCCGCGGTGTGCGCCACGTCGTCGCTGCGCTCGGGCGGGGGGGCCGTCGAGGTGCCACCGCTCGCGGCCGACGTCGCGGCCTGGTTCGCCGCCGGCCAGGCCTGAGGCCCGCGCCGCGGGGCCGGCCGTATCAGGAGCGCCGCGGTGGGGCTCTGACCCGGGAGGCCCGTTCGAGGGGCGGGCCCAGCCCACCCGAGGACGTGCCCACCATGAGCGTCACCGACGTCTTCCCGCTCATCAAGGTCCCCGCCGCGTGGCCCGTGCCGGTCGTCGCGACGCTCGCGATGGTGTGCCTCGCCGGGCTCGACCTCGCCGGCGCGGTGCTGGCCAAGGAGTGGGCGAGCAACGGCAGCATCCGGGCGCTCGTCCTCGGCGCCGGGGCGTTCCTCGTGCTGTTCTGGGTCTACGCGTCGTCGTTGCGCTACGCCGAGCTCGCGCTCGTGACGATGGGCTGGGTCGTCATCCTCCAGGTCGGGCTCGTGCTCGTGGACCGGTGGCGCTACGGCGTCGAGCTGCCCGCGGGCAAGTGGGTGGCCATCGCCGTCGTGCTCGTCGCGCAGGCCTACCTCGTGCTCGCGCCGGGTGCACAGTCGGGAGGCGTCGGGGCGGGCAGGGCCGGATAGACTCGCGGCACGGCCCCGGGCGTCGTCAGGCAGGCGCGACGCTCCGGCAGGCACCGTCCACCGACTCGTCCGCACGGCCCCGTGCCCTCGTTCCCGGACGTGTCGGCCCCTCGAGCAGCGAAGGATCACCGTGCGTCGACGTGCCGCCCGCCACGTGGCGATCGCTGCCGTCGCGATGGCGGCCCTGCTCACGTCCGCCTGCACCGACGCCTCGCCCGGCGGCGGCGCGAGCGCGACGACCGGGGGGACCCCCGTGGCCACGACGACGCCCCCGCCCGCCCCGACGCCGCGCGCACCCCTCGTCGTCGACACGGTCTTCGACCACGCGACGCTCGACCCGACGCGCCAGTTCGACCGCAGCGGCCTGCTCGTGTCCAAGGCGCTCTACCAGACGCTGACCAACCTCGACCCCGCCGACCCGACGAAGGTCGTGCCCGGCATCGCCGAGTACACGCTCTCGCCCGAGGGCAAGTGGCTGACGATGCGCCTGCGCAAGGGCCTCGTCTTCTCCGACGGCACCCCGGTCACCACGGACGACGTCGTCTTCAGCCTCCAGCGGGCCCAGGGCCTCGGCGGCACGTCGGCGGCCGTCCTCGGCACCGTCAACATCGTCAAGGTCGACGACCGCACCTTCACCCTCAGCTCGCCGCGCTCGAACTTCGCGCTGCCGGCGATCCTGGCCAACCCCGCCTTCGGCATCCTCAACTCGGCGGCGGTCAAGGCCAACGGAGGCACCGTCGGACCCGGCGACACCGCGGCGCGGTACCTGTCGACGCACTCGGCCGGCTCGGGCCCCTACGTGCTCACCGGCGCGACGCCGAGCCGGGTCACCCTGGCCGTCAACCCGGCCTGGACCGGCGCGCCGCCCGCGTTCGACGAGGTCGTGCTGCGCGACGTCGCACCCAAGGACCAGGTCGGCGACGTGCGCGCCGGGCGTGCCGACGTCGCCCTCGACATCTCACCCGCGCAGGCCGCCGCCCTGACCGCGAGCGCCGCGGCCGCGGCAGCCGGCACCGCCATGGGCACCGCGACAGGCACCGCGACCGGAACCGGCACCGGCACGGGCGGCGGCGGCGCCCCGCCCTCGTCGGTGCCGGCGACCCCCTCCGGCACGCCCACCACCGGCGGTCCCGGCTCGGTCGCCGTCACGGCGTCCAAGTCCTCGACGCTCGCCTTCCTGTCCCTGTCGCGCGACCCGCACGTCAACCGCTGGACCGCGAACCCCGCCTTCGTCGA
>JAEWFB010000523.1 GCA_023389095.1 Actinomycetes bacterium | reverse complement strand
CGTGATGACCACCGGGATCTGCGGAACCGACCTCCACATCCAGTCCTGGGATGCCTGGGCTCAGGGCATGATCCAGGCGCCGCTCATCGCCGGCCATGAGTTCTACGGCGAAGTGGTGGAGGTCGGCGAGGACGTCCGCGAGGTGAAGGTGGGCGACCGTGTCTCCGGCGAAGGCCACGTGGTCTGCGGCATCTGCCGCAACTGCCGTGCCGGGCGCCGCCAGATGTGCATCCACACGGTCAGCGTCGGTGTCCAGCGAGACGGTGCCTTCGCCGAGTACGTCGTCATCCCGGAGACCAACGTCTGGGTCCACCACGACCCCTCGGTCACCCCGGAGCTCGGCGCCATCTTCGATCCCTTCGGCAACGCCGTCCACACCGCGCTGAGCTTCCCCCTGGTGGGCGAGGACGTCCTCATTACCGGTGCAGGCCCAATCGGCCTGATGGCCATCGCCGTCGCCCAGCATGCAGGCGCACGCAAGATCGCGATCACTGACGTTTCCAAGCCCCGGCTGGACCTGGCGCGCCAGCTGGGCGCGGACCTGGCCATCGATGTCTCCGCCACCCGGGTCCGTGACGCCCAGCGCGAGCTCGGCATGCGGGAGGGCTTCGACGTCGGAATGGAAATGTCCGGCCACCCCTCCGCCCTGCCTGAGATGATCGACAACATGAACCACGGCGGCCGGATCGCCATGCTGGGGCTGCCCAGCCAGGACATCACCATTGACTGGGGCAAGGTGGTCACCCACATGCTCACGCTCAAGGGCATCTACGGCCGCGAAATGTACGAAACCTGGTACGCCATGAGCGCCATGCTCTCTTCCAACCCGGTGCTGCACGCCGGAATCTCCGCCGTGGTCACGGACACGCTCCCGGCCACGGACTGGGAGAAGGGCTTCGATATTGCCCGCAGCGGCGTGGGCGGCAAAGTTGTCCTCGACTGGACCCGACTCTAAGGAACCCCATGTATACCTCCATCAAGGACCAGCTCCGCGGCGAACTGGACGAGATCCGCACTGCCGGGCTCTACAAGACCGAACGCAGCATCAGCTCACCCCAGTCCAGCCACATCACCGCCGGCCAGGTCGGGGTCCCGGGTTCGGACGTGCTGAACTTCTGCGCCAACAACTACCTTGGCCTCGCGGACCATCCGGACATCATCAGCGCTGCCAAGGCCGCCATGGACGAGCGCGGCTTCGGCATGGCGAGCGTCCGCTTTATCTGCGGCACCCAGGACCTGCACCTGGAACTCGAAGCCAGGGTCTCCGCGTTCCTGGGGACGGAGGACACCATCCTGTTCTCCAGCTGCTTCGACGCCAACGGGGGTGTCTTCGAGTCCCTCCTGGGCCCGGACGACGCCGTCATCTCTGACGCCCTCAACCACGCGTCCATCATTGACGGCATCCGGCTCTGCAAGGCACGGCGCTACCGGTACGCCAACCAGGACATGGCCGAACTCGAGGCCCGGCTCCAGGAGGCGCAGGGCGCGCGGCGCACGCTGATCGTCACGGACGGCGTGTTCTCCATGGACGGCTTCCTGGCCCCGCTCGAGGCCATCTGCGACCTCGCCGAAAAGTACGGTGCCATGGTGATGGTGGACGATTCCCACGCGGTGGGCTTCATGGGCGGCACCGGCGCCGGCACCCCCGAACACGCCGCGGTTTCGGACCGGGTGGACATCTACACGGGCACGTTCGGCAAGGCCCTCGGCGGCGCCTCGGGCGGCTACGTCTCCGGCCGCGGCGAGATCGTGGCCATGCTGCGGCAGAAGGCCCGGCCCTACCTGTTCTCCAATTCGCTGGCGCCCGCCATCGTGGCCGCGACGCTCAAGGCGCTGGACCTCGTGGAGAACTCCGGCGACCTGCGCCGCCGCCTCTTCGACAACGCCGCACTGTTCCGCCGCCGGATGACGGAGGAAGGCTTCGACCTGCTGCCGGGCGAGCACGCGATCGTGCCGGTGATGTTCGGCGACGCCGTCATGGCTGCCCAGGTGGCCGACCGCATGCTGCAGCACGGCGTCTTCGTCACCGCGTTCAGCTTCCCCGTGGTTCCCCGCGGAGCCGCGCGGATCCGGGTGCAGCTTTCGGCGGCCCATACAGCGGACGACGTCGAAGCGTGCGTCCGTGCCTTCGTCGCCAGCCGCACGGAGGCAGCTGGGTAGTTCCCACGGACCTCGCGGACGCGCGGTCCCACGCGGCGCAGTTTCTGCAAGGATGGACCGATGGCAGCACATTACGATGTCCTGATCGTTGGCGGCGGCATTGCCGGCCTGTCCTTGGCATCGGCCCTGGCGGGCCGTTGCAGCGTCGCGCTGGTGGAGGCGGAGCAGGAGTTGGCGTACCACACGTCCTCCCGCTCCGCCCGCCAGCTCATCCCCAGCTACGGGCCTCCCGTGGTGCAGGAACTCACCGTCCGGACCCTGGAACTGCTCGCGGCCCGCGACCCGGAACTTCCCGAACCGGTCCTGACGCCGCGCAGCTTCATGCTGGTCGGTTCCACGGACCAGGTGGCAGCGGAGGCCAGCGGGCACATGGAGCCCATCACGGTGGACCACGCTCTGGAGCTGTGTGCGGCCCTGAAGCCCGGCACCTTTGACGCCGCCGGCCTGGATACCGGCTCCTTCGGCTGCAACGCGCCCGTCCTGCTGGAAGACCACCGCACCCGGGCGCTCGCCGCGGGGGCGGACATCATCACCGGTGCACGGGTCCACTCGGCCCAGAGGGTGGGGACCGGCTGGAAGGTGGGTGCCGGGGCCGAGGGATTCGAGGCCGGAGTGCTGGTCAATGCGGCAGGTGCCTGGGCGGACGAACTCGCGGTGATCAGCGGCGTCGAGAAGCTTGGGCTGCAGCCGTACCGGCGCACTGCGGCGATTGCCGCCGTCGGGCGTCCCCTGTCCGCCGAGACTCCCATGGTGGCGGCCGCGGACAATTCCTTCTACTTCCGCCCGGACGGGCAGGACGTGCTGATTTCCCCTTCGGAGACCGTCCCCAGCGGCCCGGAGGATGCCCGGCCGCGGCCCGGTGACGTGGAACGCCTGGTGGACAGGCTCAATGCCCTCACCACGTTGGAGATCCAGGGCATCCGGCGCTCCTGGACCGGGCTGCGCAACGAGGCCGCGGACGGCGTGCCGGTGGCGGGGTTCGATGCCGAAGCCGCCGGGTTCTACTGGCTCGCCGGGCAGGG
>JAEWFB010000437.1 GCA_023389095.1 Actinomycetes bacterium | reverse complement strand
GTGCGCACGCTCGCGAGGTCGGAACCGGAGTCGGGCTCGCTCATCCCGATGCCGAAGACGACGTCGCCGCTGCTGATCCGCGGCAGGAACGCCTGCTTCTGCTCCTCGGTGCCGTAGCGCAGCAGCGACGGCCCGATCTGGCGTTCGGCGATCCAGTGCGCCGCGACCGGGGCCCCGACGACGAGCAGCTCCTCGGTGACGACGAACCGCTCGAGGTAGGTGCGGCCCTGGCCGCCGTACTCGGCGGGGATGACCATCCCGAGCCAGCCGCGTCGACCGAGCTCGCGGGTGAACTCGCGGTCCCAGCGCGTCAGCCACGTGTCGACGTGCGGCACGAAGACGCCGGCGCGCACCTGCTCGGCGAGGAACGCGCGCACCTCGAGGCGCAGGTCGGTGAGCGCGGGCAGCTCACGCACGCCGGGGGGCACGAGTCGGGTCGCCACGCTCACCTCCGTCGGTCGGGCCGGGACAGGGGTCACTCTCCCACACGGCTGCCGGCCTCCCGGGCCGGGCCGTCCGCGACGCGTGGGGGACGCGTGGGGGACGCGTCGGGGACGCGTGAGGCAGGAGTGACGCAGTGCTCACTCGACGCAGGAAAGGGCCCGCTCCCCCACCCCATCGAGTGAGCACGCAACCTCAGGCGTCACGCGCCGGTGAGCACGAGGTACGCGCAGAGGCCGACGATGACGGCGGTGATGAGGGTGGCCACCGCGGTCGTGACGCGGTGGTTGACGAGGACGCCCATGAGGCGTCGGTCGCGGGTGAACAGCAGCAGGGGCACGAGCGTGCCCGGCAGCGCGAACGACAGGACCACCTGGCTCCACACGAGCGCGTCGGTCGGCTCGACGCCGAGGCCCAGGATGACCAGCGCCGGAACGACCGCGAGGAGACGGCGCAGCAATGGGGAGATGGGCCGGCGTCCGAACCCCTGCATGACGACGTCGCCGGTCTGCACCCCGACGAGCGTCGAGGCGAGGCCGGAGGCGAGCAGCGCCACCGCGAGCATCGTCGCCGCGATGTCGCCGGCGTGGGCGCCGAGCGCGGCGTAGGCCGACTCGATGCTGGCGCCCGCCGTGGTCGGCAGCGCCGCGGCGAAGACGACGAGGCTGATGTTGGCGATCCCCGCGACCGTCATGGCGGTGACGACGCTGTGGACGGTGCGACGCCCGGACCGCAGACGCTCGGCCTGCGACGGTGCGGGCGCCCCGTCGTCGTGTCCGCGGGAGGCCGCCGAGTGGAAGTGCAGGGCGTGCGGCATGACCGTCGCGCCGACGATGCCGACCGCGAGCAGGGCCGCCGAACCGTCGAGGGAGCCGGGCACGAGCGAACGCAGCAGGCCTGCACTGTCGACGTCGGCGACCGACACCTGCCACACGAGCGAGCCGATGACGACGACGAGCAGCACGAGCACCACGGAGTCGAAGTGGCTGCGGCCGCGGACCTTGAGGGCGAGCACGACGAGGCTGAAGAGCGTGACGCACACGGCCCCGGCCACGAGCGGCATCCCGAAGAGCAGCCGCAGCGCGATGGCGCCGCCGACGATCTCGGCGAGGTCGGTCATGATGACGACCAGCTCGGCCTGCGCCCACAGCAGCGCTCGTCCGACGCCCGGGAACCGCTCGGCGCTGTGCTCGGCCAGGCTCTTGCCGGTGACCATGCCGAGCTTCGCGGCGAGGTACTGGATGACCATCGCCGAGCAGCTGGCGAAGACGACGACCCAGACGAGGCCATAGTCGTGCTCGGCGCCCGAGGTGATGTTGACGCCGAAGTTGCCCGGGTCGACGTAGGCGATCGCCGCGAGCAGCGCGGGCACGAGCGTGCGGGGCGAGCGCAGCGTGCCGCCGAGGCCGCGCACGCCCCGATCGGCGGCCCGGCCGCGCTGGTCGGCGACCCGGCGCGGCTCCTGCGCCACCCGCTCGTTCATGAAGGACAGCATCGAGCCTCCCGCCTCACGACGCCAAGTCCCCGCCCGGCCCGAGACCGACGCCACACGCCGCGCGTCGCGCTCAGCGGGCGGAGGCGAAGCCGAGGAGCGCGGCGATGCCGAGGGCGCTGCGCGGGTCGTAGGCCGAGGTCCAGAGCCCGCCGTGCGCGGCGGCGTACGCCTCGTCCTGCCACGGGTGCCCGTGGCTCGGTGCCCCGGTGCGCAGGTCGTGGACGAGCAGCGCCGCCATGAGGGTGTTGGCCGTGCCGGGCTCGAAGACCTCGATGCCGAAGCGGTGGGCACCCGCGTACGCCGCGGCGAGCGCGCGGTTCTTGACGACCGAGCGGGTCCGCGTCGGCGGCGCGACCTTGAACGAGACGAGCCCGCCGTCGGCGCGGTGGGTCGTGGCCCGCCAGCGCTGCAGCCGTTTGGCCAGCAGGTAGTTGGGTCCCTGCTGGAGCACGACGCTGTCGTTGATGCCGGGGTCCTGGCCGGGCACGTAGTTGCGGCGCAGCAGCCGGCCGCCGCTGACCGTGCGCAGCGGTACGCGCAGGACCTTCGAGGTGCGGCGCTCGGCGTAGCTGCGGACCGACCGCTCGACGGCTTCGCCGGGGACCGCGAAGACGTCGGTCGGGGTGGCGAGGAAGGCCAGCGCGACGGCGTCGCGCCCGCGCTCCGCCACGACCCGGTCGGTCAGGGCGTCGACGGCCGTGGAGACCCTGACGTTGGTCGCGCCGTCGGCGTAGACGTAGTTGCCGACGACGAGCGGTCCGGACGCCTCGAGCCCGGCGACCCACTCCGTGACGGCGGCGAGGTCGTGGACGAGGTCGCCCCCGGCCCGGGACGAGAGCGACCCGTCGCCGGCGCGAACCGGCACCGTCATGGTGCCGGCGAGCCGACGCGTGTCACCGATCAGCCTGTCCCACAGATCGCTACGCGGGAGGTCGACCACCGCGACGTTGGCGCCCCACCGCAGCAGCGACCGCAGCGGCCCCATCTCCGCCCCGGCGCCGAGCACGGCGACGGTGTGGTCGCGCAGGTCGAGCCACTCCGGGTGGTCGACGACGCGTCCGACCGCCTCGGCGCACGACGGTTCCACGATGCCCGCCCCCACCCACGCGTCGAGGCGGCGACGCAGGGCGTCACCGGTCACCCGCTCACCGCCATAGGGCAGCGACAGGACGCGCTCGGGCTCCCCCTCGCCACGCAGCGTCTCCGACCCGAGCGTCGAGGCGGCCCGACCCCCACCACCCGCGAACGCGTCGGCCAGGGGCGCGTCGACGGGGCCTGCCGCGTCGCCCTCGACACCGGCCCAGCGCATCCGTCCGTGCAGCGAGGCGAGCCCGTCGCGCGCGATCCCGACGGCCGCGGCGTCGGACCCGAGGCCAGCCTCGACGAGCCGGCGGAAGTGCGGCAGGTACCCCTGGCGCCAGCTCGTCTCGCGCTCGGCCGAGGCCGCCCCCACGGGGTCGTGCGCCCGCAGCGCATCGGCGACGACGGCTCGCCCGACCACCGTCGTGCTGCGCCGGCCCGTCGCCGGGTCGGACGGGAAGACCACACCGCGCTGGAGGTCGGAGTCGCTCATGCGGCCATCCTGCCGGTGCCGGACCTCCTGTCCGCCCGCGACGCGGCGGACGACGCGGCGGACGACGCGGCGGACAATGGCGAGGTGGACGCCCCCGCCACCCCGCACCGGCTGCTCGCCGAGGACCGATCGGCCACCGAGCAGCGGCTCGCGGACCTGCGCGCCCAGTTCACCCGCGTCGTCGAGGCCTCCGAGGGCTCGAACGCCGACGACGAGCACGACCCCGAGGGGTCGACCATCGCCTACGAGCGCACCCAGCTCGGCGCCCTCGTCGGACAGGCCGAGCGACATCTCGCCGACGTCGAGGCCGCCCTCGCCCGGGTGGCCGAGGGCACGTACGGGCGGTGCGAGGTGTGTGGCCGGCCCATCCCCGCGGCCCGGCTCGAGGCCCGACCGACCGCCACGCGGTGCGTCGAGCACGCCACGGCGCACCGACCGCGCTGACCGGGTGGACGCGCAGACCGGACCGGGGTCCCGCTCTCGGCGAAACGCCTCCGTCGAGGGGCCTGTTCTGCGACGCTGGTCCGCGGAGGTCGGATGAGCGAGCCGGGACGGTCGCGGCGGGATGCCGCGCACCTCGTCGTGCACCCCGGACACGGGATCCACGGTCGGGTCGAGGAGATCGCGACCCTCGTGGCGGCCCTCGACCCGCAGGGCGCACGCCGCGTCGTCGTCCACGGACCGCTCGGCGTCGGCACGTCGACCCTCGTCGCGCTCGCCGCAGAGCGCCTGCGCGACGCCTATGACGCGTCGGTCACCCTCGCCGTCCGCGGTGGCCCGGGCCTGCGCCGCGGCCTCGCCAGCCACCTCGGCGTGCTCGAGCCGTACGACGTCGACCGGCTCGCGGCCGCGGTCGGCGAGCGCCGACTGCTCGTCGTCGTGGACCCGCCCGACGGTGCCGGACCGCACGCCCTGCTCGCCGAGCGCCAGCTCGTCCACGACGCCGACCGGCTCGTCGACACCTGCCCGGGTCTGGCCGTCGTCGTCATCGGCCGCCGCCCCGCCTCGTGGCCCGGTGCCCAGCAGGTCGCCGTGCGGGCCTTCGACCCGCCGCGCCAGGGGGATGACCCGGACGCGCTGCGCCACCACCCCGCCGTCGAGCTCCTGCTCGACCGCGTCGCCCTCGTCGACGCCCACCTCGAACCGACCGACGACGTCGTGCGCGACGCCGCGGAGGTGTGCCGTGGCGTCGGCGGGCTGCCGCTCGCCCTCGAGCTGGCCGCCGCTCGCGCCGGGGCCATCGGCATCGAGGGGGTCGCGGGGCTGCTGCGCGGGGGGTCCTCCCGCGTGTCGCTGCTGTCGGTGAGGCGCGCTGAACCGCGTGGCGTGCGCACCGCCCTCGAGCTGTCGTACGCGACGCTGTCGCCGGACGCCCAGGAGCTGCTGCGCGACGCGTCGACGCTGCGCGGCCCCTTCGACCTCGACGCCGCCTGCGCGGTGTCAGACCTGCCGCTGGCGCGGCTCGTGGACGCGCTCGACACCCTCGTCG
>JAEWFB010000421.1 GCA_023389095.1 Actinomycetes bacterium | reverse complement strand
GTTCGGTCCGGCCACTCGGCCCCGGGGGAAGGCGCGCGCCGCCTGTGCGTCGCTCCCGGCGCGCGCCCTCCGGTCCGGTGGTCAGGGTCCGGTGGTCAGGGATTGGTGTTCGGGGTGTGGGCTGGGGCCCGGCGGGGTCAGGCCAGGGTGGAGCAGAGGTTCTCGGCGCTCCCGGCGGGCCCGAGGGTGAACGAGCGGGTGCCGTCGGCGTTGAACGTCACGCCCGTGCCGTGGCCCGACAGGACGTAGAGACCCGAGCCGGGCGAGCTCCCGGGAGGCATCGTCGCCGCGAACGGGCCGTGCTGGGAGGTGAGCGAGACCGGCGAGCCGTCAGCGGCGAAGACGTAGGTCCCCGTGCCGCCGAGGTCGCGCACCACCGACGCGCCCGAGCTGAGGTTGGTGAACCGGATCGTCAGGTCGCCCCGCCACACCTGCTCCCGCGGCGAGCCGTCGGGCCAGGTGGCCGTCGTGCGGTACTCCTCGGCCTGGCTCACGACGTCCTCGCGCACGTCGAAGCCGCACGTGGACCGGGCCGCCGGCACGACGACGCTGCTCTGCTCGACGTACGGCGTCCACGGGGTGTCGGCGCTCGCCGCCCCGGCCGAGGCGACGAGTGCGGCGCCGGCGGCGAGGGTCACGCCCAGGGCGGCTGTGGTGCATCGGCTGCGGGCGGGGACTGTGGTGCGGCGCTGCATCAGGTCTCCTAACCACTACATAACTTGCGAGTGGTTAGCAGTCAAGGCGGAGGCGGCCCGAGAGGTCAAGGGCTGCGCCAGGACCGTGACGCGTCCGAGACCTGCGACCGATCCCTGCCCGACCCCTGCCCGAGCCCGGGTGGCGATGGCGCCACGGGCCGCCGGGGTACGTCCTCCAGGGCGTCGGGAGCACCAGTGGACAGCCTGTGCAGCCTCTGTGAGGCTCGTCCTCTCGTTTGGGTTTCAGGCCACGCGTCGCGTCATACTGATGAGCGGCCCGGGGCGTATGCCCGGGCCGCATCGCTGAAACGGAGTGGATGAGTGAGTCAGAGCAGGCATGAGGTCCGTGCCGCCCAGCTGTCGGCCTCCAAGGCCGGCGGTGGTGGTGGCCGTGGTCGAAGCACCGGCGCTGACGGGGGACGCACCGGCTGGAAGAAGTGGGTGGTCGGAACCCTGAAGTGGGGCTCGATCGCCGGTGCCGTGCTCTTCGTGCTCGGGGTCATCGGCGTCTTCATCGCCTACAACAAGATCACCATCCCGGCCGCCAACCAGATCGCCAACCGGCAGGTCTCGATCGTCTACTACAGCGACGGCAAGACCGAGATGGACCGCATCTCCTCGCAGGACGGCAACCGTGAGTCGGTCAAGCTGGCGCAGGTGCCGAAGGCCGTCCAGGAGGCGCACATCGCCGCCGAGGACCGCACCTTCTACGCCAACAACGGCATCTCCGTCGGCGGCATCCTGCGCGCGGTCAAGACCAGCGTCACCGGTGAGACCCAGGTCGGTGGTTCGACGATCACCCAGCAGTACGTCAAGAACTACTTCCTGACCCAGGACCGCACGATCAGTCGCAAGGCCCGCGAGATCCTGCTCGCCGTCAAGATCGACGGCCAGCGCAGCAAGTCCCAGATCCTCGAGGACTACCTCAACACCATCTACTACGGCCGCGGCGCCTACGGCATCCAGTCCGGTGCCAAGGCCTACTTCGGCAAGGACGTCAGCAAGCTCACCGTCCAGGAGGGCGCGGTTCTCGCCGCCATCATCAACGCCCCCTCGCTCTACGACCCGGCCAACGGCCCGCGCGCCGAGGCCAACCTCAAGCAGCGGGTCGGCTACGTCCTCGACGGCATGGTCAGCGAGGGGTGGCTCAGCCAGGCCGAGCGCGCCAAGGACGGCGCACTGCCGAAGATCCTGCCGTACAAGCCGAACCAGTACTCCGCGGGCCCGAACGGCTTCATCACCGCCCAGGTCAAGCGCGAGCTCATCGCCAACGGTCTGACCGAGCAGGACATCGACCAGGGCGGCCTGCGCATCACGACGACGATCGACAAGCGGGCGCAGAACGCCGCGATCGCGGCCATGCAGGGCAACCTGCCGAAGAAGGTCCAGGGCGGCCTCGTGGCGATCAAGCCGGGCGACGGCGCGGTCCTCGCGATGTACGGCGGCGCCGACTACCGCAAGAGCCAGTTCAACTCGGCCACCCAGGCGATCATGCAGGGCGCGTCGAACTTCAAGCCGTTCGCCGTGCTCGCCGCCGTCCGCGACGGCGTCTCGACGAAGACGAAGTTCGACGGCAACCAGCCCCAGGACATCGCCGGCACGACGATCACGAACTTCGGTGACCGCTCCTACGGCATGGTCGACATGCGCAGGATGATCGGCCGCTCGATCAACACGGCCTTCGTCAACCTCAACAACACCATCACCCCGAAGCTGACGCGTCAGGCGGCGATCGACGCCGGCATCCCCGAACGCACCCCGGGCCTCGACACGACGCTGACGAACGTCCTCGGTACCGCTTCGCCGCACGTCATCGACATGGCCACCGCCTACTCGACGATCGCCGGGCAGGGCGTCCGGTCCAAGCCGTACTTCGTCCGGAAGGTCACCTCGACGACGAGCGACTTCACCTACCAGGCCAAGCCGCAGACGCAGCGGGCCTTCGACAAGGACGTCACGGCCGACGTCACCGACGCCATGACCTACACGGTCAAGGACGGCGGAACGGCGACCAAGCTGCAGCGCCTGAACCGCCCGATCGCCGGCAAGACGGGTACCTCCTCCTACGCCAAGTCGATCTGGTTCTCCGGGTTCGTGCCGCAGCTGGCCGTCTCGATCGGCATGTACAAGCCGGACGCGAACGGCAACCCGCAGCAGCTGACGAGCGCGGAAGACACCAACCTCACCGGTGGCACCGTCCCGGCCGACGTCTTCTACGACTTCATGAAGGTCGTCCTGCAGGGGGTCCCCGTCCAGGACTTCCCGCCGCGCGCGGGAGTGGGTGACGACAAGGTCCCCACGCCGACGACGACCTTCACGCCGACGACGCCGCCGACGACGACCGACACGACGACCGCTCCTCCGACGACGACCCAGGCGCCGACGCCGACCCTGCCGCCCACGCCGACGAAGACGAAGGGCACCGGAAAGCCGACGAACACCGCGACCTTCACGCTGCCCTTCCCGTCCTCCACGACGTCCGGCCCCGGCGGCGGAGGTGGTGGTGGCGGCGGTGCCGGCGGCGGCGGGTGACGCGCCGGTGACCCGCGTCTCCGCCCGCCGTGACGACCCGGTCGTCACGGCGGCGTCGGAGGTCGTCGGTGGCCCACGCGGCCACTACGCCGCGGCTCGCCAGCTGCCGTGGGTCCTCACCGCCGCCGTCCTCTCGGCGCTCACGGCGGTGACGGCCGGGCTCGGGATCCTGCTGCGGGCCCCGTGCCTGCGCACCGGGTTCACCGGCGACACCCAGTTCTGGAGCGCCTGCTACGCCGACCTGCCCAACGCCTACCGCGACGGCAACGTCAAGGCGGGCCTCGCCGCCTTCCTGCAGGGCGGGTCCGGGGCTCCCACGACCGGGCAGCCGCCGCTCACCGGGCTGGCGCTGACCGCCGTCGCGAGCCTCGTGCCCGACGACGGCTCGCTGCGCACCCGTGCCGCCTGGTACTTCGCGCTGTGGTCGGTGCTGCTCACCCTCCTGCTGCTCGTCGTCGTGTGGTGCGTGGCGTCCTCGGCCTTCTCGGCGTGGTCGGCCGCGCACGTCGCGCTGTCGCCCGTCGCGGCCCTCGTCGGGTTCGTCTCGGCCGACCTGCTCGGCGTCGCGCGCGCCCGCGCGGGGCGGTGGGGGGGGGCGCGGCGGG
>JAEWFB010000383.1 GCA_023389095.1 Actinomycetes bacterium | reverse complement strand
GACGATCCACAAGCGGCAGATGGGGCACTGCCGGATCAGGTTCCCGAGGCGCGGAAGAGTTGAGGAAGGACCTCGACGAGCGTCGCGAGAGCTGTCGAAAACGGCTCCCGTGCAAACTCGTCGACGGACGTGGCCGCCTCGTCCAAACCCAGCGTGCGCAGCGTGACTGACAGAGACTCGCCTTCGAAGTCCACCTCGAGTCCCGTCCCACGATGTGTCACGACGAGATCGACGCAGCATCCGAGTCCTCGCTGCTGCGCGTTGGCCTGCGGAAGGCGGGGGAAGCGGTCGCTGAGTTCGTCATGGCCGGCGCAGTAGATGACCTGCGCATCACCACCCTGGCCAGCCGCGAAACCCTCGCGCACGAGTACGCCGTCAAGCGCTGAGGTCGTCGCGCCGGCGAAGTCCATAGGGTCATGGTCTCAGTCGTCATGAGGAACGGGACTCGCAAAGCGGCATGGGCGTCAACACCTGGCCGCGCGGGGTCAGCGACCGGCGACAGCCACCCGGAACCAGGTTTCGCCTCGGTCGATGCTCTTCCAGTAGGCGCCTGAGCCGTCGCCTGCCAGCGCATAGAAGGTCGAGCCGCCGGGCGCGCCGACCCAGGCCCAGCCATGGTCGGGCAGTGGCGGGGCGGACCTCGGGTTCCGCCAGGTCGAGCCACCGTCGCTGCTGAGGCTCATGGACCCGTGCAGGTCGGGGCTGCCTCCCGAGGCGGCGAGGACGGTGCTCGCGTCGGCAGCCGCGAAGGACGTCGTGCCGGCGTTGACGACCAGCAGCGGTCCGCCAGCCACCCGGGTCCAGGTGGCCCCGTAGTCCGAGCTGGTCTGGACGGCATACCCGAGATGTCCGGCGGCCCCGCCGGCCGGGCACATGGCGAAGAGTGTCGTCCCAGCGGCCGCGGCGACCAGTTGCGCGCCCTGCCCGGTGCCGCAGGAGGGCGGCGCCGCCGGGTGAAGGCCGTCGAGCGCCACGACGACCGGCGTCGGAGCGGGGTGCCCGGCGGCGGGCAGCACCTTCGGGGAGACGAAGGCGTGGCCGTTCTGCCAGGAGATCTGGGCGTCGAGGACGCCCCCGCCGCCATCGATCATGCCTGCCACGTCCCCGGCCGCAGGCGCGGTGACCGGTGCCCTCACGACGCTGATGCTGCCGTGGCACGTAGCGTCCGTGCACCCGGGCGCTGTCGTCAGCACGACATCCTTGCCGTCGGTCTCCAGGTCGATGACCTCCCCGCCAGGGTGCGTGTAGTCCTCCCACGTGGCGCCACCATCGGTGGTGCGCATCACGGCGCCGCCGAACACCCAACCCACCGAGGGGTTGGCGAACCGCACCTGGCTGAGCGAGCCCGCACCGCCCAGCAGTCCCGGGGCCGGACCAGTCCCTGGACTCGAGGTGGTTGCCCCGCTCGAGGCGGAGAAGGTGTGCAGCAGGTTCCAGCTGGCGCCGTTGTCCTTCGAGCCGGCCAGGGCGGGGCACTGCCCACCCGGGCAGCTCACGGTACCGAGCGCGAAGAGGTGGCCCGCGGCGGCGGTCGTCAGCGAGCGCACCACGAACGATGCCGGCACGGGTGCTGCCGCCGCTGGAGGCGGTTCCACCGACGGCGAAGTGGACGGCGTCCGCGTCGCAACGCCGGAGGTGGTGGGGCGCGGTGGCAGCGGGGAGGAGCCGAGGACCGTTGAGGAGGACGCGGCGGGAGCCGGGGGCGTCGTGTTGCCTCGTCCGAGCGTCCCTATGCCAATGGCTCCGAGCACCACTGCCGCGGCTGCGGCCCCGACGGCGTACCGGAGCCACGGGTGTCGCGGCCGACCCGATGCTTCCACGATCGCCTGCCAGCGCACCGGGTCGGCGCGCAGGGGCTGGGCCGCGGCGCGCTCGCGGGCGAAGAAGTCGCGAACGAGCGCGGCGTCAGGGTCGAGGTCAAGCGGGGCTGCGTCGGGCGTGCCGGGCGTGCCGGGCGTGCCGGAGCGGCTGGCGTGGTCTGCCGGGTTCTGCGGCGCGCCGCCCTGCGGGTGCTCACTCATCGCACGTCCTTCAGTTGTGCCGCCATCCGGCGGCGGGCATCGAACAGGTCCCGCTTGATCGCGCCCTGCGACTTGCCGAGGCGCTCGGCGACTGCGGCCACGGGCAGGTCGGCGTAGTAGTGCAGGATCACGGGCAGACGCATCGAGTCGGGCAGGGCCAGGACGACCTCGCGCACCGTCAGCGCGGTCTCGGGGTCGCCGTCCGCGGCAGCAGCCGGCACCCCGAGTCGGTCGTAGGCGGCTCCTTCGCGGGAGCGCTTGCGCCAGTGGTCCCTCACGAGGTTCGCGGCGACCGTGTAGAGCCAGGCCCGCGGTTCGTGGACGTCACTGCCGTTCCGCACGAGGCGCGCGAAGGCCTCGGTCGCCAGGTCGTGCCCGAGCTCGGGGTCGCCGACGAGGCGTGCGGTCCACCCTGCGAGGCGGCCGTAGTGGGCGTCGAACAGCTCAGCGACGCCGGAGTCCGCCATGCCGGCCTCCGCCGCGCGGGAGGCCCGCGGACCGCGCATCGCGCCCTCCCGAGGATCGAGCCGTACGGCTCTCGTGTGTCCTGCCACGCCATTGTGACGCCGCAGCTCGTGCTCCGGTTGGTCCTTGTTGTCCGCGTGTCGCGGCTAGCGACTGAACCGCGCGTCGTAGACCGCTTGAAGCCGCCCGTCCTGCTCGGCGGCGTTGCCCACGGCGAGGGTCAAGGTGCCTCCTGCCGCGTCGTCGTGGTAGGTGACGTACGTCGTGCCGGCCGCGCCCTGAGCAAGGACGCGCCGCCAGTGGGCGCCGCCCGGGTCTGCGTGGCGCCAGAGCGCATCGGCCACCGCCGCGGTCGCGTAGCGGCGCACAGCGGCGTGGTCACCGCGTCCCCAGGCCCGCACCAGCCGGTCGGCATAGCCCACGGGACCCAGAGGGTGGGCCCGCGAGAATCGCACGCCGTAGGTTGCCTGCTCACGGCCTTGGCCGAGGAGCACGTCGCTGACGGCGAGCGTGACCGTTCCGCCCCGGGCGTCGTCGTGGTACGTGACGTGGATGGTGCCGGCGGCGCCCTGCCAGGCGGTGCGTCGCCAGCTCGCACCTCCGGGAGTGGAGTATCCGAAGAGCGCTGCGATCACTGAGGGGCTGGCGAGAGCGGCAGCGGCGGACCGGTCGCCACGACCCCAGGCCCGGACGAGCCGGTCGGCGAGGAGGATCGGATTCGTCGTAGCTGCCGCAGTGGCGACCGCGGACATCGCGGGAGAGGCGGGCGCGGGCCCGGCGGCAACGGCCGGGGCCGCCAGAACGGCGCCGGAGGCCAGCAGTGCGATGCAGGGCTGAGTGATCTTCATGGCTGTCTCCCAGGGGGCTTCCGGATGGTGGCTCCGTCCATGCACCTGAGACGCTGGGGACGGCCCGCCGGTTGGTCCCGCGCCATGACGACGGGCGCGTGACCCTGGGACTCGAAGGGGCAGACGGGCCACGCTCGACTCCTCCGAAGTCTTGCTGAGCGCCAGCATTGGCTGCCGCTCGACTGGCGCAGCGTGCCGACGTCCGCTGTCCGGCTCGAGTGCTGATCCCGGCGTGGGCGGACGTGTCCCACCTATGGCGCGCCGTCGGACCCCAGGTTGTGCGGGGACTCCGTGCCGGCCGATGTGCTCGATGCGGTAGGCCCGGAAAGGCGTCCCTGGCTTCGAGGGAGGCTTCATCCCCATGCCATGAGCCGAGCAGGCAGGCGTCAGACCTATCCGAAACCCCTCTTCGGACGAGGCAATTCGGAGTGTCCCAGGCCTACGCCGAGTCTGGGTACAACTACTCAAGTTTGCGTTTTCGATCGAAATCGCCAAGCGCGCCGCTACGTTTCGCACCATCACTGGTTCGCGGACAGGGGAACAGATGCGACGTGAATGGCTGTTGGCAGTGTGCGTCGTGCTGGCGGCCGGCGTGATCGCCACGGTCAGCACGACCGGCCGGGGCGGGACGAACCGCGTCCTGCCGGTCACCCCGACCACCCCGACCACCCCGACCACCTCGGCACCGGTCGGCGTGAGCAGCACCGTCGCCGCCGGGCCCACCACCGCGACAGTGTCGCTGGCTCCTGGCCTCGCCGGGTCGGCCACGCATCTGGCGGTGAAGGTCCCGGGAGTCAGCGCTGCCGCAGCGAGGGCCGGCACGGTCACCGCCGCCTGGCAGGACGGGTCCACCCGCCACACCACGACGTTGACGTACGACTCTTCAACCGACCTCTTCCTCGGCTCGTTCGTCCCGCCGGCCGGGTCGTACGTCCCGGTCGACATCAGCGCGAACATCGCTGGCCGGTCCTGGATGCTGACCAGCGGGCTGGTCGTGGCCGACGGGACCGGCTCGTTCACCGGCGTCGGGGCCACCGCTCTGCTCGACACCAACGGCGACGGCAAGCCGGACGTGTTCCGCGTCCCGGTGCGGGTCAACGTTGCCACCGCCGGGACCTACCAGGTGGCGGCCGACCTGGCCACCAGCGCCGGTGTCGCGCTCAGCGCCGGCGGCAGCGCCCAACTGCCCGCCGGGGCCGGTGTGGTCAACCTGGACGTTCCGGTCCGCGAGCTGCTCCTCACTGGTGTCGGCGGCCCGTTCCAGGTCAACACATCAGTGCTGACCGAAGGCGTCGCCACCCCCCGCATCGTGGCCCGCAAGGCGACGGTGGGCACCACCGGACCGTTCCAGGTCGCGCAGGCACCGACGGCGCAGGTGGCGCTCAGCCAGCCGTCCCCGACGAGTGTCGACAGCAGCCGCGACCAGCGCTTCGACACCCTTCGGTTCGCCGGCAGCGTGTCCGTCCCGGCAGCCGGGGACTACCTGGTCACGGCCCGGCTGCTCTCACCGACCCGGATGGTCATCGGGACGTTCGACAAGACGGTCGCCCTGCCGTCCGGGCGGCCCGGCTACACCGTCGACTTCCCGGGGGAGCTCGTCGGCGCGACCGGCTCGGGCCGTTACACGTTGGCGGGGCTGACCATCGCGCAGGTCGAGAACCCGCGCAACACCGACCGGGTCCACCCGGTCCAGACCGGGCTGCTCGATGCGGCACAGTGGGTCGGCGGCACACCGAACCTCATCACGCTGCAGCAGATGTGGAAGGCGGCCCAGGACACCGGCGCCGTCTCCCCGTTCGACCTGTACGTCTCCGAGTCGAACCGGCTCGAACGGGTCGGCCGCGCGATCACCGGCGGTGATGTGGCGACTGCGCGGACGCTGCTGGCCACGTTCATCGCGAACGTCGGAAGCGCTGCGGGGGTCCACCCGGTCTGGGGGTCCCGGCTCACCGGGTACGCGACGACGCTGCGGGCATCGTTGTGATGCCGGAGGACCGTGACGAGCCATGCTGAGGTTCGCCCGGTCGCGTCCGCAGACAAGGTGTCGAGGGGCGCCCGGTCCGTAGTGACGGTGACCGCGTCCGCCACTTGACCGGGCTGAGCGAATGGCGCGCGCTCGCGGTCTGCGGTTCGCGACGGCTGTGACCGGCCCAGGGAGGCGGGGCTCCCGAACGAGATCCTTGAGCCGCTGGAGAGCTCGACGCGGCACGCCGCACGTCGAACGCGACGGCGGCGGTATGGCCGAGCGTCGCCCGGCGAGCGGCATTCGCGGGCGTCAGCGTCGACCGCCGATCTCCCGATGCCAGTAGGCGGCATCAGCACTGCCCACTTGAACGATCGCATCCGGTTCGGTCGGTGCAGCCCAGAACTCGAGCAGATAGGTGTCCACGACGCTCTCGGCGAACTCGCTTTCTCGGCCGGCGTCACGACCGCGTGCGCTCACCCGGAGGCGATAGATCCCGGCCGGGATGGGCACGTCGCCCCAATCCTCACCGGCCCACGATGACCACCGGGGATCACTGCCTTCCGGGATTGTCACCGACACCTCAACGACGTCCTCCCACGTCTCGAGGAGAGGATCGGGAGCGTGCTCAACCAGTTCGATACGCACCCCCGAGCCCCCGGAGCGTCGAGCGAGGTTGAGGTAGATGCCGTTCGCGTCGGCAGCGCCAACGAGGCCGTTGAGCTGCCCTTCGAAGAACCGGTCGAAGTCGCCGTCGAAACCGAAGGGCAATCGCCAGCCCAGGTCGAGCTGGCCGTAGTCCGTGTGGACGACTCGGTCTAGCAGGACAGTTGGCATGACCGGATTCTGACGGATCGCGCGCTGACGGCGTGGTGTTCGCGCGCGATTCGGCACGAGAGCGGACGTGCGGTGCGGTCACCTCCGCCGTGACGTGCCAGGCCGCATGCGTCTGACCCACTTGACGACGGGCGTCCGGGCAGCCAGGAGGACCTGCGGGGGGATCTCAGGTTCTGTCAGACTCGTTCGCATGGGTTGGCTGGAGTGGCTGAGGCCCAGTTCCGATGACACGGAGCGGCGCACCCCGTCGGTGCTGGGGGCCGCTGGCCGTGAGCATCCCGGGCCGATTGGTCGAGTCGTGCTTGACGTCGCTTTCGAAGGTCTCGGACCGATCCGGTCGGCGGCCCGGGTCGCCGAGGCCGCGCTGCGTGATACCGAAGATTCCGAGGAGGCCATCGAGGCGCTGGTGCGGGACCACCTCGCTCTCGGCGCCGTGGGTGGTTTCGTCACAGGCGTCGGCGGCTACGTGACGCTGCCCGTCGCGCTCCCGGTGAATCTTGCGGAGTTCTACGTCATCGCCACTCGTATGGTCGGGGCCATCGCCGTTGTCCGCGGCTACGATCTGCGCCAGCCGCAGGTGGGCACCGCGGTGCTGCTGACCCTCGTCGCCTCGCGCTCGGACGAGGTGCTTGCCAAGGAAGGCTTTGGAGCCGGCACGCTGTCGCGGATCGGGCTGCGCCGAATGCCGCCCGGCGCACTGATGCTCGTCAACAAGGCCATCTTCTTCCGCCTGCTGCGGCGCGTGGACAAACGCCTCTTCTGGAACCTCGGCCGCGGTGCGCCGCTCCTGGGCGGGGGCGCTGGCGCCGCGTTCGACTCCTGGATGATGGCGCGCATCGCCGGACAGGCCCTGGTGGAGTTTCCGCCGCGGGTCGCGAGAGCGCAGTGAATGGTGAGCCAGGGCCTCGTGGCTGGAGCTGTGGCGGACGGGGACCGGGGACGAACCCAAGGGCGTGCGTTCTCGTTCAGCCAGGACCGGGGAGTCCCCTCTGAACCTTCGCGATGATCGCGAAGACCTGCACGTGTCCGTGCCTATCGCCCCAGCCACTGGTTGCGATGCGCGATCCTGCCTGTTGCGAGCCAGGGAGGTTCGTGGGGGACCTGGGCTTCGCCCGGCTGTCGCCGTGGTGGCCCGGCCCGGGGGCGAGGCGAGGCAACGGCGCTCGCGTGCTCGCACGCTGATTGCCTTGGTGCGCTTGGCGGTTGCGATGGGGCGGCCATCCAGGTTGTGGTGGCGCTGTGCGCACAGCACCAGCGCTCGGCCGTGACGACGGCAGGGCCAGTCGCGGGAGCCTCCGGCCGACCCAGCAGGAGCTGGGCGCACACTCCGCGACGGGGACCTGCGCCGACAGCGGCAGACGAGGACGTTCCGAAGGGATGGTGTTGGCAGGACCGCCACGTGGAGCTCGCGTTCACCGGGGCATCGTCGCGGCGTCCGATCGGGTCTTGTTCGTGGATGACTGGGCCGCGGCCGGGGCGCAGGCGATCGCGTGTCAGCATCTCACCGAGGATGCGGGCGCGCAGTAGATCGGTGCGGCAGTCATCGTCGACGCGTTGGAGAACGCCTCTGACCGGCGCCAGCTCAACCTGCGAGGCCTTCTGCATGTCCGTGAGCTCGAGAGGCTCTAGGCACCCGTCGCGGCACGCTGATGTCCGTGCGTTCGTATGCTCGTTGCTCGCCCTCAGGGACGGCAGGCTCGCGCGTGCCGTGGTCGGCCGGGTGGTTCGGTCGGTGCGGGCCCCCACCGACTTTATGCCGCGGGGGCTTCCCGGCCCGGGGGTGGGGCGCTCGGCTCAGGTCAGGGGCACGTCGAGGGCGGAGTAGACCAGCGTCGAGACGGCGTTGACGGTCGCCCGGCCGTATGTGAACCCGTTGGGGCTGCGCGAGAGGATCGCGAGGGAGTACCACCGGTTGTTGCCGTGGACATAGCCGACCGAGTTGACGCGGTAGCCGCCCGTGCGGGGGCCCCAGCCGTTCTTGACGGCGGTGGAGACCGACGACGGCAGGGGCGGGTCGCACACGCCCCAGCGCTGGCTCGCCGTGACGGTGGCCATGAGGTCGCGGGCGTAGGTCCGGTTGGCGTTCGTGAGGTAGCCGGTCGGCAGGACGATCGTGCGCAGGACGCGCACGAGGTCACCGGGGATCGTCGTCGAGTAGCCCCACCAGGAGGTGCCGTAGGAGCCGGTCTGCACCACGGTCGAGCTCATCCCGACGTCGCGCGCGACCCGGACGATCGAGGTCCGGCCGACCTGGGCGATGAGCGAGTCGGTGGCCGCGTTGTCGCTGTAGCGGATCATGTTGCTCGCCAGCGTCCTCTGGCCCGAGGTCAGGGCGACCCCTCGTTCCTGGCTGCGGCGCAGGAGGGTGACGAGCACGAGCACCTTGATCGTGCTGAGCGTCTCGTTGCGGAAGGTGTTGTACGCCACCTCCCGGCCGGTGTGGTGGTCGTGGAGCAGGAGCCCCACGGTGCCGACCCGGGTGCGCAGGTAGCTCGCGAGGGCGGCCTTGAGGGCAGCGGGCGTGTCGATTCCCGACGCGGTCGCGGGAGCGGCTCCCACGAGCGACGCAGTCGGCACCACCAAGGCTGCCCCGCCGAGCAGGAGGGTGCGGCGGGTGAGGGTGGCTGGGACACCCATGTGAAAACGGTACGAGCAATCTGGTTGCGACGGGGGTGGTTCCCCGCGGACGGAGCCGGCGTTTACACGAGCACTTCGGTCGGTGTGGCTCGAGCGGGGTGCTCTCGGCCGCTGTCGAGGACCGATTGGCTCGCTGGGTTCGACTCACCGGGACAGACAGGACGAACCAATCACCGCGTTGACGCTCACCGAAGCGGCGGCAGGAGGACGTCTACTGCCAACCCCGAGGCGTGCGTCCAAACAGGACCGCCGCCGCGGGCTCGTCGGGGTGGTCGGACCCAGCTCGGCGCGTTCGATGCGTCCTTGCAGTGGCTCGTGCGCCTACCGCTTGCCCCAGATCCGTTCGTTGTACGCGGTGTCGACGGCGGCCGTGAACTTCGTGAGCTTCCCGTCGGGCCCGAAGGTCAGCACATCCGCCTGGTCTGCGGACTGCCCGTCGGTGGTGATGCGGGTCAGGACGACCACATGATCGCCGTCGGCGATGAAGTGCTCTGGCTCCGTTCGGAAGGACTTGGTGGCAAGCGTCTGGAAGAAGCGCGCCACCTCGTCCCTGCCTCGATAGACGCCGCTGATCGTGCTGTCCCCGGGCACGACCCACTCGATGTCATCGGCCATGTTTCTCATGGCCCCGTCCAGGTCGCCTGCACCGAAGGCCTCGTACGCAGACTGGGTCTCTGACTTGTTCTCTGAAGCGGACATGGCATCCTCCTCAACGTCCGGGTCCAGTCCATGAAGCGCGCGGCACACGCATGCCGTCAAGGGACTCCCGGGTGTTCGCGGCATTCCTCCGAATCGGCCTCGGCACAAGGACCGCAATCCGCACAGAAGAGCACGGCATCGCCCCGCAGCGCGTCCTGTGCGGGTGGCGCCGGCACACCCTGACTGCGGCCAGACCGTATGCGGATCGCGAACCGAACGAGGTGGCGCGCGACTCACTGGAGGGCTGGCGGCGACGCAAAACCACATGCGGACGGGCCGTGTTGTCGGGTTGGCTCGGCGTATGTCGATCACGCTTCAGTCCGGGACACCGGCCTTGTTGGACGAAGTCGTCGAGGCTGTGGCGAGCTGGCAGGAAGAGGGCCTGCCGGTCCAGGTTCACCCGGGCGACTTCGGCTGGAACTGGAGCTTTGGTTCGGAGACGCTGGCGCGTGAGCTTCGCGTGTGGCGACGTGAAGGCCAGATCCTGGCTGCTGGCATGGTGGACCGCGCGGATGGGTTGATCCGGATGGCGCTCGCGCCGAGCGTCGACGCCGACGAGTCGCTCGCCGCGCAGGTCCTGGCCGATCTGTCGGACCCGGCGCGGGGCGTGCTGCCCGCCGACCGAGGGGCCGTGGAGGTCCGGTTCGGTGCTGCCTTGCGCGACCTGCTCTTCCGTTCCGGTTGGGTCGCTGACGAGCCGTGGACTCCGCTGCGTCGCGACCTCGCCGCACCTGTCGAGGACTGCTGCCTCAAGATCGACGTCCTCGACGCAGACCACGTCGAGGACCGGGTCCTGCAGGATCGGGTCGCGGTGGGCCGGGCCTCGTTCCCGAACTCGACCTTCACGGTGGAGCGCTGGCGTGCGATGGCGGCGAGCTCGGCGTACCGGCGGGCTCGCTGCCTGGTCGCGTACGACGACAGCGGCAACGCGGTCGCGGCGACGACGGTGTGGTCGGCGGGGTGTGGGCGCCCCGGGTTGATCGAACCGCTGGGGGTCCATCGGGACCATCGCCGACGCGGGCACGGTCGCGCCATCACCATTGCAGCGGCCGCCGCCCTGCGGCAGCTGGGGTCATCAAGCGCCACAGTGTGCACCCCCAGCAGCAACATCAGCGGAGTGGCGGCCTACGTGTCGGCCGGGTTCGAGCAGCTCCCCGAAGTCACCGACGTGCGCCGCCCGACCTGACCAGGAGCCGGACGCGGCTGAGCCGCGGCATGTCGGCGACTCCGCCCGGCCCGGTCCGGCCGGGTGTGAGGGGTTGGGCTGGCCGGGATGTCCAGGAAGCGCCCGCGGCTCGCGCTCACCTGCCGCCTACGAGCGGTCGGTGAACGCCCAGTCCACGCCATCCTGACCCTCGTCGTCGAAGGCGGGATCTCGTCGTAGGCCGATCTTCGTGGCAACCCTCTGGCTCGCTAGGTTCGCGGGGCGGACTCTGGCGACGACGAGCTCGGTTGGAAGCGACTCCTGCGCCCAGTGCAAGAGGCCAGCCGCGGCCTCCGTGGCGTAGCCGCGTCCCCAGGTCGAGGGATGGAAGCGGTACATGAGGTTGAGTACGCGGTCCCCGCGGATCGTCATCCACCGGACACCGCAGTTGCCGACCAGCCGGCCAGTCTGGTCTTCGAACACGCAACAGTTTCCGAAACCGTGCCGTTCCCAATGTCCCTGCCAGCGACTGACCAGTGCCTCGACGTCCTCGAGCTCCGTCACCAGATCCGACGGGTTGTGCTGGACGACAGATGGATTCGACAGGATGCCGAGGATCGCGACGGCGTCGGCCGGCGCTGGCTGCCGAAGCGACAACCGTGCGGTTGAGAGACGAACGGGCTGCCGGGGCACGATGGCAATGTACTCACGGCACGTCCGCGCCGGCACTCCGCACAGTGCCCCAATGGACGTTCGGGCGATGACAGGATCGCAACCACCCTGAGGCAAGGCCGACGCGGAACGTCCAGGACCGCGGCGCCCGAGGTCTGTCCGGCGTCACTGACTCTCGGCGTACCAGGTTTCGTGGACGCTGCGGCGCATGGCCAGCCGCTGCCGCGTCTGGGCGACGATGCCGATCAAGGCAAGAGCCAGCAGAGTCAGGTACCAGCCCCAGCCCGCGTGCACCGCCTGCGTGAAGTCACCCCGGGTAAAGTCCGCGGAGTTGATCCTGCCCACCAACAGCATCAGGCCGGCGACGACGCTGACGGCCCCGGCGATCGAGCTGACAACGGCCAGGACGATCATCGGCAGGTTCCCGATGACCGCCACCAGACCGAGCACGGCGCCGACGGCAACACCCACCAGCACCGCAACCCAGTTCCAGCCGATGCCCAAGGCGACGACGAGGCCCGAACCGATGGCGTAGCCGAATGCCGCCATCGCGAGAACGACGGCCACCGCGAAGTAGAGGTACGCGAGCAGCGCGAAGATCAGCGCGCACACGAACCCCACCACCCAACCCAGCACGGTGCCGAGGACGCGCTCATTGGCGAGTTCAGCGAAAAGTCCTGCCCCGAAAGCAAATCCGGCGAAAAAGCCCCAGATGGGGAGGATCAGACGCAGCACCAGTTGCCCGGCGAAGAGCATGAAGCCGCCGGCGACGATCGCGAAGAGGCCCAGCATTATGTCTGCCATGCCCCAATGTAGGGCTCCCGGCAGTCGGTCCGTACGTGAACGCAGCACTTCGGCACCGCTGGTGCCTATGGGCGGTAGCGGGACAGACGCCACGCACCGCTGCGTCCGGTCGCCGACGAGTTCGTCGCAAGCACCGCGGGCGCCTCCGTCGTCTCGCTACGCTCGTCGTACGCGTGGGATGGGCGCCAGCCGGGACGGCCTTCGAGCCGATCTGCCTGCGGGCCCGTGGATGGCTTCGGGTGAGGAGCGGTGCGATGAGCGCAGGGAACACGAGGTCGATGACCTTCCGGGCCAGCAGCGCCGAGGCGGTCGGGGCCCTGGAGGAGGCGGCGCGTCGCTCGGGGATGCAGCACCTGTCCTCGGACGCCGCGACCGGCATCTTCGTCTTCACCGCCGGGCGGATGGTGCTCTCGTTCGGAGAGAAGGTGACTGCACAGATCCGCGAGCTCTCCCCGGGCGCTGTCCAGGTGACGCTGTCCTCGAACCTGCAGTTCGGCCTGGGAAACTTCGGGCGCAACGGTGCCGCCCGGGACCGCATGGGTGATGCCCTCGCCCAGCTCCTCCCGCCAGCCGCATAGTTGCAACATGCCGGGCCGACACGCGACTGCGCTGTCGGACAGTCGTCAGCGTCTGAGCCGCGCCGCCAGCCCAGCTGCAGCTGCCGGATAAAGGGGCAACGGCTCGTCGATGTCATCAAGAGCTCGCCACACGACGGGCAGCACCGAGCCGTCGCCTTCCACGAGCCGGCCTCCCTCTCGGGCAGGTTCGGGCTCCAGCCGGCCCGTGTACATGAAGACGATCTCGTGACCTTGTCGACCGTCGATCGAGTAGATGCTTTCGACAACGTCCAGGTAGGTCAGGTCGCGGATCGATGCGCCGAGCTCTTCATGCACTTCGCGGACGACCGCTTGCGCGTGCGTCTCGCCCACCTCGACGCCGCCGCCGATGAAGCGGTGGTAGCCGTTCGGGTTCTCCAGGGTGGGCGGGCAGAGGCTGACGGCGTGCGCGGTCAGTTCACCGTCGGGGGCGATGAGCATCGCCTTTACTCGGATCCTCGGTTCGCTGTCAGGCATGGCCGAAACCTAACCGCTGAACGTCATGCCGATACCTTGTGGGAGGCACGTAGTCCGCGGCTCAGGCGCCCGTTCTCGGCTGCGCGGCCATCGTGGTGAACGTCGGACCCGACGAGGCCGCACTGGCCGCAACGCTTGCTACTGCCGGCTTTCGGCGCCATTGCTACTACTACGAGGGAGTGGTCAGATCGGTCTGACAGCCAGCCTCGAGCAAGGTCCGGGACTTCGCACATCGTCCGCTATGTGGCCGGCCACTGCCGGTATTCGACCTCGTAGGCGTCGCCCAGTTCAGCTTGTAGCCGTCCGGCCAGCCTCCGTCCCCGCTCCTCCCACGACCTGTGACCGGGTTCGTCAACGATGGCGTAGCGCGATTCCCGGACGCCCATGAGCTCCTCCCACTCTCCAGCCCACTGACGCAGCTCAGTGCGAAGTCGGTCTGACAGTGGCAGCTGGCTGAGGTCAGCCATCCCCATGTCATCCCACACGGGGTCTGCGCTGTAGTCGGGGAACACACGGAGGAGTGGCCGGCTGCCGGCTGGTGAAGACACGACGCGAGCATCCCTGCTCGCATCGGCGCAGATGCTCAGTAGGTCCGTGGAAGAAGCGACTCGCGTCGGCGAAAGGCACGTGCTCATTTGCTGCCCTCTGCGCGAATCGCCGTGGTGAGCGCTTGGCTAGCGGCTAGCGACTATCGCACTTGGTTGACGCGGAATGTGGGCACAGTGCGCACACAGGTGGATAGGGCACCCTTCGGGGGCCTGCCGTCGCGCCGTAGGGCCGCGGGTTCGGGACACGCCTCGTGGGCCTCCTGAACGGGGTGGTGTTTCGGTTCACGTCGACCATGAGAGAGCAGCCCATGATCGAGGCCTCCGGTCTCACCAAGCGCTACGGCAACAAGACCGCCGTGGATGATCTGACCTTCACGGTGAAGCCCGGTGTGGTCACCGGCTTCCTGGGTCCCAACGGCGCCGGGAAGTCCACCACGATGCGCATGATCCTCGGGCTGGACGCTCCCACGGCGGGCTCGGTCCGCGTCAACGGCAAGGCCTACCGCGACCACGCGTCCCCGCTGCACGAGGTCGGCGCCCTGCTGGAGGCCCGCTCGGTCCACACGGGCCGCAGCGCGTTCAACCACCTGCTCGCCCTGGCGCAGACGGCGGGCATTCCCCGGCGCAGGGTCGAGGAGGTGGTGGACCTGGTCGGGCTGCGCGAGGTCGCCAAGAAGCGCGCCGGCACCTTCTCCCTCGGGATGGGGCAGCGGCTCGGCATCGCCTCGGCGCTGCTGGGTGACCCGCAGACGATCATCCTGGACGAGCCGGTCAACGGGCTCGACCCCGACGGGATCCGCTGGATCCGAACCCTGCTCAAGTCGTTGGCCGCCGAGGGCCGCACCGTCTTCGTGTCCTCGCACCTGATGAGTGAGATGGCCCAGACCGCCGAGCACCTGATCGTGGTCGGGCGCGGTCGGCTGATCGCCGACACCGGTGTGCAGGAGTTCATCGCCAGCGCTTCCGGGAACCGGGTCCGGGTCCGCACCACCGACCCCACGGCCCTGGCGGCGGTCCTCACCGGCCCGGACGTGCGCATCGAGGCAACCGGCGGCGACGCCTTGGAGGTGAGCGGGCTCAGCACCGATGAGGTCGGACTCGCCGCCGGCGCCGCGGGGATCACACTGCTCGAGCTGGCCCCCCAGCAGACCTCGCTGGAGGAGGCGTTCATGGACCTGACGAAGGACGCCGTGGAGTACCACGGCACCACGACCACCAGCACGACCACACCCACGACCACCGAGGGCGCCAGCGCGCTCACGACCGCTGGAGCGAACCGGTGAGCACCGCGACCACGAACAACACGAGCGACATCAGCAAGGCCAGCGGCACGACTGCCGGCGGGCCGGTACGTCCGAGTGCCGCGCCCCCGAGGAAGGTCACCCAGGCTCGGGTCGTGCTCTCGGAGTGGACCAAGCTCCGCTCGCTGCGCTCGACGGGCTTCTCGATGCTTGCCACCGTGGTCTTCATCGTCGGGCTCGCCGTGCTGGTGCCGTCCGTCACCGTCGCGCACTGGCCCCCGCACGACGCTCGGGAGGCGGCCGGCTTCGACCCCACCTCGCGCAGCCTGGCCGGAATCTTCCTGGCGCAGTTGGCAGTCGGCGTCCTCGACGTCCTGCTCATCACCGGCGAGTACGCGACAGGGATGATCCGGGCCACGCTGGCGGCCGTCCCGTCCCGCCTGCCCGTCCTGTGGGCCAAGGCAATCGTCTTCGCCGCCGTGACACTCGTGGTCACCCTCCCCTCGGTGATGGGTGCGTTCCTGATCGGGCAGTCGATCCTGAAGGGCAAGAACCTGCAGGCTGGGCTGGGCTACCCGGGGGTGCTCCGTGCCGTACTCGGCGCCGCGCTCTACCTGACCGTGGTCGGGCTCCTCGGGCTCGGCCTGGGCGCGCTGCTGCGCAACACTGCCGGCGCGATCTCCGCATTGTTCGGCGTGCTGTTCGTCCTGCCGATCATCGTGCGGTTCCTGCCGAGCTCCTGGTCGGACCCGATCGACAAGTACCTGCCGAGCACGGTCGGCGAGGCTGTCACCCACGTGCACGTCGACCCTGCCGCGCTAGGTCCCTGGACCGGCTTCGGGCTCTTCTGCGCGTACGCCGCCCTCGTCCTGCTCCTGGCCGCCGTCCGGCTCCGTCGACGCGACGCCTGACGCCACCGGCACCCCCGCGGCGTCTCCGGAGCGCCAGCCGGAGTGGCCAGGTCCGCCTGGGCCGGGTCCCCACGAGCGGCAATCGTGACCGGCAGGATGAGACCGTGATCGATCGCCTCTCTTGCCCATGCTGTGGCTACCGCACGCTGCCCGAGCGAGACACCTATGAGCTGTGCCCGGTGTGCTTCTGGGAGGACGACCCGAGCGAGTCACGTGCGCCTGGATTTTCCGGAGGAGCGAACTCGGTTGACCTGGTCACCGCCCAGCAGACGTTTCTACGTATCGGTGCCATGCATCCGCTGTTCGTCAGCAAGGTCCGCCCGCCGCTCCCGGGCGAGGCTCGCCCACCAGACTGGCACCCGTTCCCAGCGTGATCCTGAACGTGCCGGTGCGGGATTCCGAGCCGCAGCCTCCTCAGAACGGGCCACCTGCCTTCGCGCGGCCCGAAGAAGGCGCCGAAGAGGAGGCCGGACTTGCTGGCCCGCACGAGTGCCCCAATGAAGTCCGTCGGTACGCAGCCTGGAAGGCCGCCGACGCTGATGCGGTGGGCTGGGGTCCCGTCATCAAGCCAGCCAGCTCCGCAAGAGCGCGCTGGCTGCGAGCAGGCGACGCCGCAGGTATCGCAGCTCGTGGGGGCTCCAGCGCGGTTCGTACAGCTCGGCGCGGACGAGCCACGGAACGTTCGCCGCGGTCAGCTTGGCGTGGCACAGGTCGGCGGTACGGCCCTCATCGCCCCAGGGTGCGTCGACGCTCTCCGCGATGTCGCCGGCGAGGTTCCACAGGTTCAGGGCCGCGACGGGGTCCAGGCCCAGGTGCGCGCCGCGCAGCCAGGCGGCGACAGGCCGCAAGTCCATCACCTCGGGCTCAGCGTCATCCTCGCCGGCCCTGGACAGGCCACGGGCGCGCGCATCGGCCAAGCACGCCTCGAGAGTGATCCATACCAGAGGACGGCCGCCGTCGACAGCGACGACGTCGGTGCCCTGCGCGTCGGGTCCCCACCACAGGACCACGTCTCGGTCGGGGAGGCGTACGGGCAGTGGGTAGCCGTCAACCGGGAACCGCGGCTGGGCGGCGAGTGACGTCCTCCGCTCGGGCACAGGCCCATCGTGCCGGAGGAGCGGGTCCCCATCGTGTCGGGGGAGCGGGTCCCCATCGTGTCGGGGGAGCGGGTCGGGGCGCGTCGGCGCCGACCACCGCAACGCGTCCACTGCAACGCGTCCAGCCTCCGCTACGCCTCGTTCGTCACGATGTTCGGGTCCCTCCAGGTTCGCCAGTCCCGCCGGCTGCACATCACATCTACAGGCCGGTCCGTGGAGCGGCCGTGACATTCCGTATCCCTGATCGTTGGGGCAGGGCAATCCGGATCCGCCCTCGTGGCGAACCACGGACGAGCCCCCACGTGCAGCTCGCCACCACCCCCGGCACTCCGGCCGCACGTGGTCCTTCCGAGAAGGGACCTCTGTCGATGACGACAACCTCTGGCCAGCCGTACGCCGAGAGCACCGGACGGGCCTCGGACCCACCAGGGCGCGGGGTCTCCCGGAGGAGGTTCATCGGATTCGTCGTAGCGGGTGCCACGCTCACCGTCGCGGCCGAGATCGGAGGAGCCGAGGAGGCCGCCGCGGCGGTCCCGAGCCTCCCGCAGGTGCCCGAGCTCTACGACCTCGGCGACCTGCAGACCCACTCGGCGCTGCCGACCTCCCAGCTCATCCGCATCACCGTCGACGCCACAGGCGTCGCCCACTTCGCCATCCCCCGCATGGAGGTGGGGCAGGGCATCACCACGGCCGCGGCCATGATCATCGCCGAGGAGCTGGCGATGCCGGTCGAGGACGTGCGTGTCACGCTCGCCCCCGCTCGTCCCGAGCTCGTCTTCAACCAGCTCACCGGCGGCTCCAACACGATGGAGTCGATGTTCACGCCCATCCGGGTCGCTGCCGCCATCGCCAAGGGCGCCCTCCTGCGCGCTGCCGCAACGGCTCTCGGTGCAACGGTCTCGTCGCTCGTGGCCAAGGGCGGCGTCGTGGCGGCCCCCGACGGCAGCCACCGCACGTACGCCGAGCTGTCGGGTCTCGCGGCCACGTCCACGACGACAGCCGTCGACGTCGAGCTGGCACCGACCACCTCGTTCGAGGTGGTCGGCACCCCACGGAACCGGGTCGACGCGCTCGACGCCGTGACCGGCCGCAAGCGGTTCACGATGGACCTCGACGTGCCCGACGCACTACCGACGATGGTGTGTCGACCCCCGACCCTCAACGGCTCGCCACGCAGCGTCGACAACCTCGCGGCCGTCCAGCGGATGCCGGGGGTCACCGACGTCGTCGTTGTGGACACGGGCGTGGCCGTGCGGGCCGAGACCTTCGGCCAGTGTATCGACGCGGTTCGCGCGCTGCGGGTCACCTGGAACGGTGGGCCCGTAGAGGGCCAGTCGGACGACTCCGTGCTGCAGCGCCTCAAGGCGGCCGAGCTGCCGTTGACCGCGCCCAAGGTGCCCCTCCTGGCCCAGACCGTCGACATGAGGTTCGAGTTCATGTTCCGCAGCAGCGCTGCGCTCGAGCCGAACTGCGCCATCGCCGACGTCCGCGACGACCGGGCCACCGTCTGGGCCGGCCTCAAGGCGCCGATCGTCGCCCAGAGCAACATCGCCAAGGCCGTCGGCCTGCCGATCGGGAAGGTCGCCGTGAACGTCGTCACCGGCGGAGGGTCCTTCGGGCACAAGCTCTTCGGTGACGCCGCCATCGAGGCCGCCAAGATCTCCAAGGCGATGGGCAAGCCCGTCAAGCTCATGTGGCACCGGGCCGACGAGCCCCGACAGGGCCGGACGCACCCGATGGCCACCTCGAGGATTCGGGCGACGCTGCTCGCCGGGGAGGTGCTGACCTTCGAGCAGCGGCACACGAGCATCAAGACCGACTTCTCGCACGGCCTCGGCGAACGGCTGACGGCCCTCGCGTCCGAGTTGCCTGCCGGGCTGGGCAACCTCGGCCTCGCCGAGTCGATCTTCACCCTGACCCAGGAGCTGCCCTACAACTTCGGGATCGTGACCCAGCTGCTGAACGAGGTCGACATGGGCTTCAACACCGGCAGCATGCGCAACATCTACTCACCCGACGTCGCCTGCGCCAACGAGCTCTTCATCGACCAGCTCGCGAAGAAGCTGGGCAGGGACCCGCTCGCCTTCCGCCTCACCTTCCTGCGCAACGAGCGCGTCAAGGCCTGCCTGCGCAAGGTCGCCGAGGCCGGCCAGTGGGGTCGGTCGATGCCGGCCGGCACAGCGCAGGGCATCGCGATCCACTCGGAGTACAAGGGCGCCACGGCGGTCCTCGTCGAGATCGACTGCCGGCCCGAGACGGTGAACCGTCAGGTCCGTGACGCGGTCACCGGCCCGCGCGTCACGAAGGCCGTCATCGCCATCGACGCCGGCCTCGTCGTCAACCCACGCGGCCTCGAGGCGCAGATGATGGGCGGGGTGTCCGATGGCATCGCGCTCGCGCTGACGAGCAGCAACCACCTCCAGGACGGTCACTTTCTCGAGGCGAGCTGGGACAACTACTTCTACACGCGCCAGTGGAACGTGCCACCGAGCTTCGAGTGCATCGTCATGCCCTCCGACGCGCAGCTACCCGGCGGGGCGGGGGAGGCCGGCGTCGCGGCCACGGTGGCGGCCACGGCCTGCGCGTACTCCCGGGCGACCGGCACCGTCCCGACGCGGTTCCCGATCAACCACGGCACCGTGTCGTTCACCCCCAAGACCTTCGTCCCCCCGGTGCCGGCGTCGCCCACCGACGGGCTGGCCCACACCTACTGAGGAGCACCCCGAATGGCACAGCACACCTTCAAGGTGAACGGCGAGCCCGTCACCGTCGACGTCGCCGACGACGTCCGGCTGCTCTGGGTCCTGCGCGACGTGCTCGGCATCACCGGACCCAAGTACGGCTGCGGGATCAACGTCTGCAAAGCCTGCACGTCGCACATCAACGGCAAGGCCTTCAACCCCTGCTCGGTCCAGGTCAAGGACATCGGCCCCGACGACGAGATCACGACGATCGAGGGCCTGCCCGACACCGTCGGCGCCGACCTGCACCCGATGCAGGAGGCCTGGCTCGAGCGGGACGTGGCGCAGTGCGGCTACTGCCAGCCCGGGCAGATCATGGCCGCGGTCGCACTCGTCCGCAAGGTCCGGGCCGAGGGCCGCCAGATCACCGACGCCGACCTCGACGGGATCCGCAACGTGTGCCGGTGCGGCACGTACACCCGCATCCGCGAGGCGGTCCGGGACGGCGCCAAGCGCATGTAGCCCGGCGGCCAGGCGCCGACGACCGCCTCCTTCCCGATCCAGGACGTGATGAAGGAGGGGTGGCAGGCTCCGACGACGATGATCGGCTACCGGCCCCGCTGGCGGTCCGCGTGAGCGGTGACGCGAAGGGCATCGTCGTGACGGCGGTGTGGCAGCCCGCAGTATGAGGACCTCCTCAGCGCGGACGCTCACGTGCGTGACGGCCCTGATCGAACGTCCGAGCATCAGACCCCCTATGTCTGGTTGATGCCTATGTCTGGTTGATTCCGCGCATCCGTTAGGTGACGACCTCAGGTGCGCCAGCATGCCGTCGGCTGTGCGGCCCGCCCGTTCGCAGCGACCGGCAAGTCGTGCTTTCGTGGCGGCATGAGCGCTGACCGGGTGGAACGCTTGAGGACGCATGTTGAGGTTCTGGATGCCATCGTTGCGGCTTTGGACCGACGCGAAGAGGTGCTGAGGTGCATCTCCGAGAGCGAGACACCAGACGAGGCTGAGGTCGCACTTGAGCAGTTGCTCGGCGTTAGCGAAGTGGGTGCGAAGGCGATCATGAACGTGCAGTTTCGCCGCATCACGCGAAGGGACACCGCGCGAATCAAGGCCGACCGAGAAGAACACTGGCGACTGCTGGCGGACCCCAGCGCCGACTAGCCGTGGGCGGCCCCTTCGGCACGTACACGGTGCGCAAGGCCCTCCGGCCACACTTAAGTTCATCCGCCAGGTCGAGGTTGCCGTTCTCGACCAGGTACGGGTTCCTAGGGCCTGATCCCGAATGGGCCCAACGCGCCGGCGTCGACGCGCAGTGACTCGAACATTGCGTAGGCGTTGTCGACGGTGAAGACGTCTGCGCCTGCCAGCCTGCCGAGGTACTTGTCGACGACGGGGGCGGCTGCTTGCTGCGCGGCCGCGTCGAGATAGGTCTTGAAGATCGCCCAGGCGTTGCCCGACGGCCCGTACTTCTGGAAGAACGGAGTGGGGTCGAGGGATGCCAACGTCTGCCTGGTGCTTGCGTCCAGATCCCGGATGTACTGTCGCTGCAGGTCGCCGTCGGCGCGGACTCCGAGGCGGCCGAGGTGGCCACCGACGAGGGTGGTCCAGCGGTAGTTCATGGCGGTGTCGTGCGCGCGGACCCAGCCGGGAATGTCTTGTGAGACAGCCAGATTCTTGAACGGCGCCCACCCCGGGAAGAGGACGTCGACCACCATGAGCGTGCGGTGCCTCGGCGCGTAGATGAAGATGTTGTCCGGCGTGTGGTTCGGCCCGTGGTAGGCCAGCTCGAGCCGGTCGGTGCCGAGCTCGAGGACGTGCTGGTCCTTGAACGTCAGCGTCGGGGCCGGACGGTTCGGGTCGCCGGCCTCGAGCAGTAGTCGTCGGGTCTGCTGATGTCCGACGCGGAGCACGTTGTCGCCGAAGATCGAGGACGCCCCGATGTGGTCGGCATGGAAGTGTGAGTACACCAGGTGGGTCACGGTGGACGGTGTGCCCGTCTTGGTGGTCACCTGCGTGATCGCCCGCAGCAAGTTGTGACCGATGGTGGGAGGTGCGTCCACGACCACCACGCCGTGCGCGGTGGCAAGGAACATCGACTGGTAGAAGCCGTCCGTCACCCAGTACAGGTTGTCCTTGATCGGGCCGACGAAGTAGCCATCCGCGTTCAGCGCCGGACCGAGGGCACTCGGCGGAACGGGCGCGAACGACGGCAGGTCGCCGGCCGGGGCCGCGGCTGCAGGGGCAGCGCTTGCCGCGATCAGCGTCGGGCCGAGAAGGGCTGCGGCGGCTGGCGCTGCCGCTCCGAGCGCGGCGCGTGCGAGAAAGCCACGCCGGCTGGGTTGTGTCGTCGGGCGCGGGATGTCAGTCATGGGGGTGTTCCTTTCCGCTGGCGCGACCTGACCCGTGGCAGCTTCCTGCGGGGTTTCGCCGCTGCGGTGATTGATTCGAGGTCAAGAGTCTTGACATGTGCCGACAGACGGGCGAGCAGATCGGTCAGCTGCTCCCGCTCCTCGGCGGTGAAGATCGAGAATTCTGCGGCGTGCAGCGCGGTCACCTCGGCCAGATAGGCGTCGATCACGGGCTGGGCGGCTTCGGTCAGCTCGACGAGCACCACCCGGCGATCGTGGTTCGGCCGCACTCGCCGGACCAGGCCGCGGCGTTCCAGGGTGTCGACGAGCGAGGTGATGCTCGCGCCGCTGACGAGCAGTCGTTCGCTGAGCACGTTCGCGGGTAGCGGCTCGCCGGCGCCTTCGACGGTGGCGAGCAGGATCCGCGCCGCGGGGGACAGGCCGTGCCGACGCATCGCGCGAGTGTCTGCGTCGGTGAACCTGCTCGAGGCGAGCATCAGGTTCTGCGCGCACTCGGTGGCCGATGCGTCGCCGGACGGGAACTCGCGGGCGAACGTGCGGCGGTCGACCCGCCTGGCAGTCGGCTCGTGCTCCCCATCGGTCGGGGGCGCCTCTGCCTTGGACCTGCTCAAGAGTTGAGCCGTTCGGCGGCGCTTCGTCTCATGGCCGTCGAAGGCGGGCTTCCTGTCGTCGTAGCTGTCGACGGGTGACGCACGAGCAGTGTTGCCGTCATCTCTACCTCTTTCGTCGGCGGACTCCTTAGAGGTCCGATCTTTAGATCTCTAAGAACTACGCCGGCGGCGGGAACCTCGTCAAGAGGCAAATCGGGCGCCATGACAACGTGATCGCTTTTGGGGCCAACGGGCCAACGGGCCGCGGAGACCGGCGGCGTCCTCGCGTCGGCCCAGTCGGAGGCGAGGACCACGATCTGGTGCGTGCTCTCTGTGCTCCTTCGGTACGGCAGGTGTCCCTCGTCGACTCCGGATCAGCTGACGGTGTGGCACGATCGCGCGGTGCTGCGACTCACCGATTTCATCATCGACTGCCCCGACACGATGGCGCTGGCAGCGTTCTACTCCGAGGTGACGGGCCGCCCGGTGAAGGAGGGCAGCGATGC